>NZ_JBSFJC010000022.1:0-84513 GCF_053597855.1 Kitasatospora sp. NPDC001225 | reverse complement strand
AGACCATGGACGTGGTCCGGATGGTGCTGGCCGGCCAGGTGCAGCGCGAGCTGGTCGGCCTGCTCAACGAGCACGGCCCGTTCGCGGTCGGCATGTCCGGCCTCGACCGGGGTCTCGTCGTAGCCGCGGAGGTCGACGAAGAGGGCGGCGGAGTAGTGGCCCTCGCCGAGCAGCGCGTGGCCGGCGGCGAGCGCGAGGGTGGTCTTGCCGATGCCGCCGAGGCCGGTGACCGTCACCGTCGACGGGCCGTCCGGGGCCAGCAGGGCGCGGAGTTCGGCGAGGTCCTGGTCGCGTCCGGTGAAGGCGGAGGTGACCGGCGGCAGCCCCGCGATCGTGGGCGGGCGCGCGGTGACCGTGACGTGCGCCGTGTCCGCCTGGACGACCGGGGCGTGGAACGTCCCCCCGCGAATGCTGTTGTGCACCCCGTGAGCGTAGTCGCCCGCCCCTCGTGCGCCTGCTGTGCGCCGGTGGTTCTGTGGAACGCTTCCGGGACAGACCAGGCGAGTTGGGGAGTTTGCATGCAGCACGGGCACACCGATCCGTCGCTCTACCGTTCGGCCGCCGAGGCGATCGCCGCCCCGCCGGAGAGGCTGGCGTACGTGGCCGGGTTCGACCGGTCGGGGCGGCGGCCGGACGCGTTGCTGAGCGTCGACACCGATCCGGACTCGGCGAGCTACGGGAAGGTCCTGAACTTCGCCGAACTCCCCACGCTCGGCGACGAGTTGCACCACTTCGGCTGGAACGCCTGCTCAAGCGCCCTCGCCCACGCCTGCCACGAGAACCCGGAGCGGCGCTACCTGCTGCTGCCGGGGCTGCGCTCCTCCCGGCTGCACGTCATGGACACCTACCCCGACCCGGTCCGCCCGCGGCTGGTCAAGACGGTGGAGGCGAAGGAGCTCGCCGCCAAGGCGGGCTACTCGCGCCCGCACACCCTGCACTGCGGCCCCGACGGCGTCTTCCTGTCCTGCCTGGGCGGCGCCGAGGGCAACGACGGCCCGGGCGGGGTGGCGCTGCTCGACCACACCACCTTCGAGGTGCTGCGCGCCTGGGAGACCGAGCGCGGGCCGCAGCACTTCGCCTACGACGTCTGGTGGCACCTGGGCACCAACGTGGGCATCACCAGCGAGTGGGGCACCCCGTCGATGGTCGAGGGCGGGGTGGTGCCGGAGCTCCTGCTCGGGCGCAAGTACGGCCACGCGCTGCACTTCTGGGAGCTGGACTCCGGCCGCCACCTCCAGCGGGTGGACCTCGGCGACCAGTACCAGATGGTGCTGGAGCTGCGCCCGGCGCACGACCCGCAGGCGGAGTGGGGGTTCGCCGGGGTGGTCACCAACGTCGAGGACCTGTCCTCCTCGGTCTGGCTCTGGTACCGGGACGGGCCGGCGTTCACCGCGCGCAAGGTGATCGAGATCCCCGCCGAGCCGGCCGCGGCCGAGGACCTGCCGCCCGCGCTGCGGCCGTTCGGCGCGGTGCCACCGCTGGTCACCGACATCAACCTGTCGGTGGACGACCGCTGGCTGTACGTGTCGGCCTGGGGCACCGGCGAGCTGTTCCAGTACGACGTCTCGGACCCGTTCCACCCCCGGCTGGCCGGCTCGGTGCGGCTCGGCGGGATCACCGCCCGCACCCCGCACCCGGCCGAGCCCGGCCGTCCGCTGAGCGGGGCGCCGCAGATGGTGGAGATCAGCCGGGACGGCCGGCGGGTCTACCTCACCAACTCGCTCTACGGCGCCTGGGACGACCAGTTCTACCCGGACGGCATCGAGCCCTGGATGGTCAAGCTGGACGCCGACCCGGAGGCCGGCGGGCTGAGCGTCGACGAGCGCTTCTTCCCGCACGGCGCCGACTTCCGGGGCCTACGCGTCCACCAGACCCACCTGGCGGGCGGCGACGCCTCCTCCGACTCCTACTGCTTCCGCTGAGCGGTCGTCACCAGCTGAGCCGACCCGACCGGACGGGCGGGCGTCACCGGTCAGGCGGGCGTCACCGGAACAGCGCCTGGTCGAACCGCACCTGCGCCGACGGCAGCCCCGCCGCCGTCAGCCGGGTGCGGACGGAGCCGACCATGCCGGCCGGCCCGGTGACGCAGGCCAGGTGCTCGCGCCAGTCCCCCGCCATCGCGACGGCGTCGGCGAATTCGCCGACGGTGACCGGGGTGACGGTCAACCACGGCTTGTGCAGGCCGAGTTCGGACAGCGACTGCCAGTCGTAGAGGTCCCGGCGGTCCCGGGCGCCGACGAACAGGTGGACCCGGCGGCCGGTCGGCCGGTGGGCGGTCTGCTGCTCGATGATCGCCTTCATCGGGGCGAGGCCGGTGCCGCCCGCGACCAGCAGCAGGTCGCGGGCGTCGCCGTCGGGCAGCAGGCTGCCGCGCGGCGGGCCGAGGCGCAGCCGGTCGCCGATGCCGGTGTGCTCGACCAGGGCGGCGCTGACCCCGCCGGGGGCGGTGCGGCGGACGTGGAACTCCAGCTCGTTGTCGGCGCGCGGGGCGCAGCCCATCGAGTACTGCCGCCAGGTGTGCGGCAGCGCCGGGTGCTCGACGGTGCCGTACTGCCCGGCCCGGTACGGGTACGGTTCGCCGGTGCGCACCCGCAGCACGGCGAGGTCGGGGCGGCGGCGCTCGTGGCCGGTCACCACGGCGTGCCAGTACGGGGGTTCGGTGAGCGCGGAGTCGGCGCCGGCCACCATCGCGCCGACGGCGAAGCGCAGCATCCGCACCCAGGCACCCTCCAGCTCCTCCGTCCAGCGCTCGCCGGCCCGGTGCCGGACGGCCGCGCACAGGGCCTCCTCGAAGGCCTCGTAGTGCACCGGCCGGACGCCCAGTTTCCTGTGGTCGCGGCCGAGTTGGCGGAGCGTCCGCTCCAGTTCGGCCGACCGGTCGAGGTGGTCGATCAGATGGTGGAAGATCCGTTCCAGGTGGAGCTGCTGGAACTCCATCGAGGCGGGGAAGAGCGGTCGCAGGTACGGGCGGTGGCTGAACATCACCGCGTAGAGGTGGTCGATCAGGTCCGCGAGCGGGGAGATCAGGTCGAGGTCGCGCCGGATGACGTGCTGGTCAGCGGCGCCGTCGTAGCCGCCCTCCTCCCCGTACGCGTTGCACCCGAGGTCGCCGCCGGCCGAGGTGGAGGGGGCGAGGAGTTGGCGTCGCAGGCGCATCGCGTGATGGCGGGCGATCAGGCGGTCGTACTCGGCGGTGGCGGTGGCGGTGCCAGTGCTCATGCTGCTGCTGTTGTCCATGTCCCGCCCAGTGAACTGCCGGGCCGCCGGACACGAGAAGGGCCGATCGCCCCGGAGAGACCCGGGACCAACGACCCCTTGCGGTGGTACGTCCGGACCGGGACGCTTTTCGGCCACAGCGCGCACGGACCCCCACCGCGCGCACGCACCCCCACCGCGCACGGGCCCCATCGCGCGCACGTCCCCCCGGAACGGGCGGGCCCCATCGCGCGCACGCACCCCCGAAACCGGCGGGCAGGACGGAAGGGTGCCCCGCGCCCCGGTGCTCTCCTACCACCAGGACCCGGGGCACCGCCGTCGTCAGACTCCTGCCCGGCGCGCCTCCCGGCGCTCCAGCCGCCGCTGCTGGCCCTGGCGCAGCGGCTGGTCGGGCAGCCACCCGAAGGTGAGACAGGCACCGACCACCCCGAGCAGCATCCCGATCACGAAGCCGCCCAGGTTGGAGGTGACCCAGCTGGCCAGCGAGGCCAGCACGGCGAGGATGGAGTAGAACAGCCGCTGCGCCGGGTTGAACAGGATCAGCAGGCCGCACAGCAGCATCACCGCGGGCACCAGGTACCCGGCCAGCCCCTGCATCCCGATGTGCAGGATGACGGGCAGCGGGGCCTTCAGGGTGAACAGGACCTCGGCGCCGCCGAGTGTCACCAGCAGCCCGCCCCAGAACGGTCGCCGGCCCCGCCAGTCGCGTGTGACCGGGCGTGCGGCGGGCTCGGCGACGGGGGCCGCCACGGCCTGGGCGGGCGCGGCCGCCGTCCCCTCGGCGGCCACCCCCTCGGCCCGTGCCGCGGTGCCCTCGCCGGTGCCGGCCGGCTCCGGTACGGACTCCGCCATGCTCAGCAGCCCGTGGAGCTGAAGCTCAGCCGCAGGTTCGGCAGTTTGAACCCGACGGCGGTGCTCGCATAGTTGTGCTGGTTCAGGTGGGTCAGCGTGACGTGGTCGGCCTGCTGGCCGAACACGCCGGGGTTGCCCTTCCCGACCGGGCCGGCCTTGGTGTACGTGCTCGCGTCGCCGCCGATCTCGATGTTCTTGAACTCCGCGTCGCCCGACAGCATGTCGGAGTCGGTGGTGAGGTCGGAGGCGGTGACGGGGGTGCCGCCGTCGCCCGCGTGGATCACCAGGTTGATGCCGCCGAGGTCGACGCTCTGGCACAGGTTGGTGATCTCGGCCTTCTTGATCGCCGACACCGCGACCAGCACCTGGCCGCCGGTGGAGCCCGCGTTGGGGCTGTCGGGGATCATCGAGTCCAGCGAGCCGAACTGGGCGAAGCCCTCGCCGTCCAGCTTGTCGGCGGTGATGGTGAACGGCATGCCGGAGATGGAGAACTGGGCGGCGAGCACGCCCTGGGCGGTGAGCGCCATCAGGACGCCACCGGCCGCGATGGCCGGTACGGCCATCAGGGCGCTGCGCTTCAGCCGGACCCGTCCTCTTCTCGGCCCGCTCGGCGTCTGCGGGGTCTCGGCCGCCGTGGCGGCGTCCTCGGACATGGCCATGTGTGTGCTCCCTGTGGGTGGAATGGGTGTGCAGGCACTTGGCACGTTGTCCTGGCGCGGACAGCGTTCCCCGGCCCGACCGGGCTGTCCGCCCCTCGGCAGCGGGGCGGACCGGTCGGCGCCGGTAGGTAACTGGGAAGCTACTGCCCGGTATTGGCCGGGTCAATACAGGTGCACGAAGGATCTTCACCAATCCGCGACCCGCTTCGGCCAGTCCCGCACCCCCAGCCGCTCGGCCGCTTCCGCCGGGCCGAGGAAGGGCGACAGGCAGAACAGGCTCAACAGCGGCAGGAGCTCCAGTAGTTGTTCGGTCCGGCCGGAGTCGATCCGCCGGTAGATCGCGCTGTAGACGCCGCCGACCACGGCGTCCACCATCTCCTTCGACCCGACCCCGCCCGGAAGTTGGGGCACCTCGGCGAAGAACGAGCGGAACCTGGTCAGCAGTTGGGCCCGCTCCCGGCGGCCGGCCGGACCGACCGCCTCGATCTCGATCACCGCCATCGTGGCGAACGCCGGTGTCCCCGCCAGCAGTTGCAGCATCACGCCGAGCGCCTTCCGGATGCCCCGGCACCAGTCGGATTCGGCCGCGAAGGCGGCCGCCATCCGCCGGATCACCACACCGGTGCCGTGCCGGTGCGCGGCCAGGAAGGCGTCCTCCTTGCCGTTGAACAGCTCGTAGAAGACCGGCCTGGTCACGCCCGCCGCGCGGCAGATGTCGCTGATCGTCGCGTGCTGGTAGCCGCGCTCGGCGACGGTCCGCACCAGCCCGTCCAGGAGTCGATCGCGCTGGGTCGCGGCGACCACGCCGGCGGGCAGTCGGCGCGGGCCCGGCTTGATCGAGCGGGCCGGATCGCGGCCGGTCCGGGCACCCGGCAGCAGGACCACGTCGGCTCCGCGGAGGTGTTTCCGATCCATCACCAACTCCTGTGTCCTGTATTGACATTGATGGAACACCGGGTTTACAACACTGACAGGTTTCCAACC
Source organism: Kitasatospora sp. NPDC001225 (assembly GCF_053597855.1). NCBI lineage: Bacteria > Bacillati > Actinomycetota > Actinomycetes > Kitasatosporales > Streptomycetaceae > Kitasatospora > Kitasatospora sp. NPDC001225. Next base: position 78,802 of record NZ_JBSFJC010000022.1, on the reverse strand, counting down.
GGTGGGCCAGCAGGCGCCCACCGGCCGGACCTCCGGGGGCTCCGCGGACCGGGGCGAAAGCCCGGGCCACGGGACCACGGCGGGGACGGGACCGCGACGGTGGCAGTCGTCGAGGGCCCCGACGGCACCGCACGTCCCCGACCGAACGGCGCGGTGCCGCGGTGTTCCACGCCGCCGTCCGTACGCAAGGCCACACGCAAGGCCGCACCGCAGCTCCACCGCACCGCCGTACCACCGCAGTTCCATCGCAGTTCCACCGCACCGCCGTACGCCCACCCTCGCGTACGTCCGCACCGCCGTACCGCACGGACGGGCCCGTGGCGCCGGGCCCGCCCGCCCTCGGCATGGGCCGAGGCATCCGGTGTGAAGACCGGAGCGCGGCCCGGAGAACGACCCGGGGAACGGTACGAAGTCTCCGGTCCGACGTCTCCGGTGCGAAGCCTCCGGCACCCGTCACGCCCCTCCCCCGTCGTGCACACCACCACACCCGCACGCCGGGTTTCCCCCACCCCCGTCCACCGGACGGAGAGAGGTACCCTCATGCGCATCAGCCGCACCCTCGCCACCGCCGCCCTGGCCGCACTCGCCCTCACCGGCGCGGCCGTGACCCCCGCCCAGGCCGCCGGCGCGGTCCTGACCACCGGAAGTCCGAGCGGCCCGGACGTCGCCGTCGGCGACGTGCTGACCGCCAACCTGGTCTCCGGCACCACCGCGAACTTCAACAACAGCGCCACCGGGTCGACCGGCGTCAAGTGTGCCGCCTCCTCCTTCTCGGCGACCGTCACCGCCAACCCGGCCGCGCCGGGCAGCGCCGTCGAGCGGCTCGACACCCAGACCTTCGGCTCCTGCACCTCCAACGTCATCGGTGTCACCGGCGTCAAGAGCGTCACGGTCACCAGCCTGCCGTTCACCAACACGGTCAGCGACGCCCCTGGCAACCCGGTCAAGCTCACCCCCGGCGCGGCCGGCGTGATGGGCACCACCGTGGTGCTCAACACCATCCTGGGCAGCATCAGCTGCAACTACCAGAACAGCACCGGGATCAACGGCACCACCTCGAACACCGGCAACACCATCGGTTTCGCCGGCCAGCCGTTCGCCCTGGTGTCCGGGCCGAGCCTGTGCTTCTCGACGGGCTACTTCAGCGCCACCTACGGCCCGGTGCTCGACAGCTCCGTCGCCGGCAGCCCGGCGCTCTTCGTCAACTGACGCCGGGGCCCCCACGGCCCGTCCTGACGACGGCGGCGTACGGCACCCTCACCGGGCCGTACGCCGCTGCGCCGGACCGTCCCCGAACCGGAACGCCCGCCCCCGACCCCGGACGCCCGCCCCCGAGACAGCGAAGTGACCGGCCGGTAGGGTGGCGCCGCACGGAGACGGCGAACCGGAACGGGGCAGGCGGATGAGCGACGACGGCGGGCACGGCACGGGCTTCTTCACCTCGGTGGCGGACGCCGCCGAGCAGTTGGCCGCCACCGGCTACCTGGCCTCCACCTCCGTGGCCACCACCGTCTTCCTCGCCGACCGGCTCGGCAAGCCGCTGCTGGTCGAGGGCCCGGCCGGGGTCGGCAAGACCGAACTCGCCAAGGCGGTGGCCGCGATCGGCCGCGCCCGGCTGGTCCGGCTCCAGTGCTACGAGGGCATCGACGAGGCCCGCGCGCTCTACGAGTGGAACCACGCCAAGCAGCTGCTGCGGATCACCGCCGGCCGCGACGAGGGCTGGCAGGAGGCCCGCACCGACATCTTCGGCGAGGAGTTCCTGCTCGCCCGCCCGCTGCTCACCGCGATCCGCGGCGAGGAGCCGACCGTGCTGCTGATCGACGAGATGGACAAGGCCGACGTCGAGGTGGAGGCGCTGCTGCTGGAGGTGCTCAGCGACTTCCAGGTCACCGTCCCCGAGCTGGGCACCATCACCGCCGAGCGCCGCCCCTTCGTGCTGCTCACCTCGAACGCCACCCGCGAGCTCTCCGAGGCGCTGCGCCGCCGCTGCCTCTTCCTCCACCTCGACTACCCCGAGGCCGAGTTGGAGCGCCGGATCGTCCGGCTCAAGGTGCCCGGACTGGACGAGACGCTGGCCGAGTCGCTGGTCCGGGTGGTCGGCGCGCTGCGCGCGATGGAGCTGCGCAAGGCCCCGTCCGTCGCCGAGACCATCGACTGGGCCCGCACCCTGCTGGCACTCGGCGCCGCCACCCTGGACGAGACGGTCGTCCGGGACACCCTCGGCGTGATCCTCAAGCACCAGGACGACGTCCGCAAGGCCGCCCAGAAGCTCACCCTCGCATGACGACGCCCCGGGAGGCCGACACCGCCGCCCGCCTCACCGGCCTGGTCCGCGCCCTGCGCGGGCACGGCCTGCGGATCGGCCCGGCCGAGACGGTGGACGCGGCCGCCGTCCTGGACGTCCTCGGCTTCGCCGACCGCGAGCAGATGCGGGCCGGCCTGGCCGCCGCCCTGCTCCGCTCGGAGGCCCAACGGACCGTCTACGACGCCGCCTTCGACCTGTTCTTCCCGCTCGGTGTCGGCACCCCGGAGGCCGTCCGGGCCGACCCGCCGCCCGTCCCCGACGACCCCGAGCCGCCGCGCTTCGGCCGCCCCGACCCGCTGCGCGAGCAGCTGCGCGAGCGCCTCGCCGCCGCGCTGGCCGCCGACGACCGCGCCGCCCAGGCCCGGCTGGCCGGCGAGCTGATCGAGGCCTTCGGCCGGTACGGCACCGGAGGCTCCCCCGGCAGCGGGGGCTCCCCCGGCTCCGGCGGCTGGTCCGCCCAGCAGGCGCTCGGCCGGCTCGCCCCCGAGACGCTGCTCGCCCGCGTCCTCGCCGCTCTGCGCGAGCGGCCCGGCGCCCGGGACCCCGCCGACCGGGACCTCTCCGACCGGGTGCTCGCCGACGAGATCCGCCGCCGCATCCGGGACTTCCGCGCCATGGCCGCCGGCGAGGCCCGCCGCCGGGTCGCCGAGCTGCGCGGCCCCGAGCGGATCGCCGAACGCGCTGTCGCCCCCACCGCCGACCGGGTCGACTTCCTCTACGCCGGCCACGACCAGCTCGCCGAACTGCGCCGCACCGTCCACCCGTTGGCCCGCAAGCTGGCCACCCGGCTGGCCGCCCGGCGCCGGCGCGCCGCCCGCGGCGAGATCGACCTGCGCCGCACCCTGCGCCGCTCGCTGGGCACCGGCGGGGTGCCGCTGCGCCCCGCGTACCGGCGGCGCCGCCCGGCCCGCCCGGAGCTGGTGCTGCTGTGCGACGTCTCCGGCTCGGTGGCGGGCTTCGCCGACTTCACCATGCTGCTGGTGCAGGCGATGGGCGAACAGTTCAGCAAGGTCCGGGTGTTCGCCTTCGTCAACCGCACCGCCGAGGTGACCGGCCTGCTGCGCGGCGGCGACGACCCGGCACGCCTGGCCGCCCGGATCCTCGCCGAGGCCGAGGTCACGGGCTACCACGGCAACAGCGACTACGGCTCCGCACTCGGGGAGTTCGCCGAGCGGCACCTGGACGCCGTCGGCCCGCGCACCTGCGTGCTGGTCCTCGGCGACGCCAGGAACAACCACCGCGACCCCAACCCGGACGCGCTGCGCCGGATCGCCGCCCGGGCCCGCCGGGTGTTCTGGCTCAACCCCGAACAGCCCTCGCTCTGGCCGACCGGCGACTCCGCCGCCCTCGTCTACGCGGGCGTGGTGGAGATGCACTCCTGCCGCAACGCCCGCCGCCTCGGCGAGCTGATCGCCCGCCTCCTGCCGGTCTGACACCGGGCGCGGCCCCCGAGGCCGCGCCCGGTGCCCCGGCCGGCTACTTGTCCAGGTGCGCCAGGAAGTCCAGCAGAGCCTCGGTGACCTCGGCCGGGCGCTCCTGCTGCGTCCAGTGGCCGGTGTCCGGCAGCCGGACGTGCCGGTGCAGCCGGGGCGTCAGGTGCGTCAGCAGGTACTGGACCGCCTCCGGCGCGATCATCGCGTTCACCAGGTCCCGCTCGCCGACCACGAACAGCGCGGGCACGTCGATCCGCTGGCCGACGAACGCCGTCATCAGCTCACTGTTCCGGTCGATGTTGCGGTACCAGTTGAGGCCCCCGGTGAAGGCGTGCTCGCCGTGCCGGGCGTAGTCGGCGGCGAACACGTCGAGGTCCTCGTCGGTGAGCCAGTCCGGCAGGCTCTCCGGCTCCGGGACGGTGTCCAGCAGCTTCTTTCCCTCGGGGACGATCCACGGTCGCGGCTCGCCGTCGGGCTGGATGCCGCAGAGGATGCGGCGCAGGCTGGACTTGACATCGGCCGCCAGCTCGGCGTCGGCGCGGCCCGGCTCCTGGAAGTAGATCTGGTAGAAGCCCTCGCCGAAGTTCTCCCGGGCCGCGGACAGGGTGCCGGGCCCGGCCGGCAGCGGCGGCACGCTCAGCCCGGCCACCCCGCGCACCAGGTCCGGCCGCAGCGCCGCGGCGGCCCAGGCCACCGGCGCGCCCCAGTCGTGCCCGACCACGACGGCCTTCTCCTCGCCGAGCGCGGCGATCAGCGCCGTCACGTCGCCGACCAGGTGCAGCAGGGTGTAGGCGTCGATCCGCTCGGGCTGCTCGCTGCGGGCGTACCCGCGCTGGTCCGGCGCGACGACCCGGTAGCCGGCCTCGGCGAGCGGCGCGAACTGGTGGCGCCAGGAGTACCAGCTCTCCGGGAAGCCGTGCAGCAGCAGGACCAGCGGCCCCTCGCCCTGCTCCGCGTAGTGCAGCCGTACGCCGTTCACCACGACCTCGCCGTGCTTGATCGCGTCGTTCAACTCGCAACTCCCCATCCGGTGACAACATCCGGTGACAACATCCGTTCACTCCCGACCCTGCCCAGTCGGCCGCCCCCGGAACCCCGGCCGCCGAACGCGGCCGAGGCCGCCCCGGAACCCCGGGACGGCCTCGGCCTGACGTCGGCTGACGTGGCGTCAGTTCACGGTGTAGCTGTACGGGATCGCCGCGAGCACCGAACCGGTGGTGTTCAGGGCGTTGTTGGCGGTGGCCACGCCGGTCGGGCCGGACACCAGGTACAGCACGCCCTTGACGGTGCTGCCCTTCGGGCCGGTCGGGGTCAGCGTCACCTGGAGCGTGCCGGTGGCGCCGGGGGCGACGGTCACCGGGGTGGCGGCCGCGGCCGAGGCGTTCACCGAGGCGGCGTACGGGTCACCGGTGCTGGAGGTCAGCGCCGGGTCGAAGGCCTGGGTGTGCGCGGTGGCCGTGATGGTGGAGGTGCCGGCCGGCGCGCCGCCGGTGCCGAACGGGCCGATCTGCTGGACGAAGGTGCTCCAGGTGCCGGGGACGACCGGCTGCTCGGCGGTGCCGTTGTCGGTGACGACCGAGACGGTGGAGCCGTCCTGGGCCTTCTTCAGGTCGCCGAACAGGTCCGGCGAGCCGGTGGTGGCGCTCAGCTCGATCTGCGCCGGCGTCGAGGACGCCGCCACGGCCTTGAGCCGGTCGGTGCCCGGCGGCACCAGGAAGGACGGCACTGCGGAGCTGAGGCTCAGCGGCAGGGTGACGGTCGCCGAGGTGCCCTGCGGCACCAGCGGCACGTCCACCCGGCGGTCCAGCCGGCCGTCGGCCGCGATCCGCTGGGTCGCGACGGTGTTGTTGGTGTAGTTCACCTGGACGGTGACCGGCTTGCCGGCCGCCAGCTTGCTGCGGGCGTCGTTGGGCAGACCGGCCGCGGTGGCCTGGTTCTGGTTGAACGCGATGGTGCCGGTGAAGTCCTGGGCGAGCTCCTGGCCGCTGACCGGGCCGAGCACGTTCAGGACGAACCGCCAGCGGCCGGCGGCCGGGTTGACGGCGGTGGCCGAGACGCCGTTGCCGGTGCCCGCCAGGTTGCCCTGGGCGTCGAACTGCCCGTTGCCCTCGATGTCGACCGGGGTGCCGTTCGGGCTGATCAGCGCGCCCTGCATGAGCAGCTTCGGGTCCTTGCCGACGGTCAGGCCGACCCGCAGGTCCTTCTGGCCCTTCGGGACGTCGAAGGCGTACGAGAAGCTCTGCGTCGGCGAGGCGCTGCGGCCGTTGCCACCGGTGATGGTGCCGGTGAAGGTGCCCTTGCCCTGGTTGACCGGGACGAGGCTGCGCAGCACGACCGGGACGCTGGTGGTGTTGCCGTTGGAGCCGGAGACCAGGACGGCCTCGCTGGAGTCGCCGCTGGTGGCCGGGGTGGTGAGCTGGACCTTGAGGGTCTTGGTCTGGCCCGGCTTCAGGTCGGTGGTGCCGGGGCTCACGGCGCCGGCCGGCACCGCGCGCTGGGTGGCGGTGCCGAGCTCGACGGCGCCGTTGTAGCCGGCCTGGCCGGCCGGGGTGTAGAGGACGGCGGTCCACTCGCCGGCCACCGGGTGCGGGACGTCCACCAGGCCGAAGTTGGCCGGGGTGGCGCCGCCCTGCGGACGGGTGTTGGTCTCGAAGCGGCCCGAGGGGTCGAGCAGCGTCATCCGGACCACCGGCCCGTTGGTGACCGGGTTGGGCGCGCCCTGCCAGGCGATCGAGGCCGCGAGGCGGTCGGCGCCGGCCGGGACGGTGAACTTGACCTGCTTCTGCACCCAGTCCGCGCCGTTGGTCGCGTACTTGAAGGTGTCCTTCGAGGACGGGTCCAGCTGGACGGTCTGCCGGTTGCTCGACTGCGGCGCGAAGCCGCGGGTCGTGGCGCTCACCGTCTGGGTGCTGTCACTGGTGTTGGTGACGGACACGTCGGCGGTGTGGGTCGAGCCGGGGGCGCCGGCGATGTCGACCTGGCCGGTGTTGACCACGACGGTCTTCGCACCGTCGGTGCCGTCCCCGTCGTCGTAGCCGCGGGCGGCCTCGACGGCGGCGCGGACGTTCAGCAGGCCGGCGCCCTGCTCCTCGGCCGGCACGCCGAGGTCGGTGGCGGTGCCGGTGAGGAACTTCTTCACCAGCGCCGGGGCGGGCGAGTCGCCGCCGTGGGTGTCGCGGTAGGCCTGGATGACCAGGGCCGCGGCGCCGGTGACGAACGGGGCCGACTGGCTGGTGCCGCCGAACGGCTGGATCGGCGAGGGCTGCCCGTTGTAGCCCGTGCAGTCCGTGTACTTGCTGGTGTCGGGCGTGCACAGCGCCCAGTCCGACTCGCCCGGCGCGACCAGGTCGACGGTCCGGCCGGCCTGGGTGAAGCCGCCCGAGGAGAGCGCGGAGATGCGGCTGTTGCTCCAGGTCTTGTTGGAGAACTGGGAGGCCGCGTAACCGGTCTGCTGGTAGTTCTGGTTGTCCGTCGAGGCGCCGACCGCGATCACGGACGGGTCGGTGGCCGGGGTGCCGATCGTGCCGCTGAGGCCGGCGTCACCGGTGGAGACCGCGACCGTGACACCGGCCTTGACGGCCTGCTCGTTGAAGAGCGAGATGGTGTCGTGCGCGCCGCTGTCCGGGGTGACGTTGCCGCCGAAGGACTCGTTCAGCACGTCCACGTGGGCGACCCGCACCGCGTAGTCGATCGACTGGAGGATCGACGAGTTGGACATCATCTCGCCGCCGGCCTTCAGCGCGACCAGGTCGGCGTCCGGGGCGAGGCCGCGGATGCGGATGTTGCAGCCGGCCGGCAGCGGGTGCGAGGAGTTGACGAACTTGGAGACGTCGTAGACCTGGCGGCCCTGGGCGATGACCGCCGAGGCGTCGCCGAAGGCCTCGGCCGCGCCGGTCGGCGCGTCCCAGCCGTCGCCCGCGAAGTCCTGGTAGTCGACCACGGCGTGCGAGCCGTCGGCCCGGATGAAGTCCGGGTTGTTCGGGTCGAGGCCGTCCGCGATGTAGGCGACCTTGACGCCCTTGCCGGTGGCGAGGTCCTCCACGCCGGGCTTGCCGTTGCCGGTGACGGCCCGGGTCGAGTAGAGGCCCTCGGGCTCCAGCAGCGGCTTGGCCGGGTCGGCGGGGCAGACCGTGTTGGTCGCGTTCTCCTCCGCCCCCTGGCCGTTACTGCCCGAAACGGCCTGCGGAGCGGCGTCGGCCTTGGGCGCCTTGGCGGCGGCGGTGTCCTTGGCCGCCTTCGCCTTGGCGGCGGCCGGCGGGGCGACCTGGACCTGGGCGTCCGCCACCACGGAGGAGACGGCCGGGTCGGCCTGGAGCTGGGCCCGCAGGGCGGGGCTGACCGTGGCCGAGAAGGCGTTGCCGACCACGAAACTCTTGATATCGGTGCCGCCGCCGGCCTTGACCTTGTTCAGCAGCGGCGCCTGTGCGTCGGCGGTCTTCTGCTGCCGGGCGCCGAGGTGGCCGTGGTCGGCCGGGGCGTCCGCGATCTGGTCCTTCATGATGACGATCACCGGCACCGGGGACCCGTCCGTGGACGCCGCCTGGGCGTTCTGCGGTTCGGGGGCCGGGGCCGCGGTCGCGATGGTCCCGAGGCTCAGGACCATGGACGCGGCGGTCACCGTGACGGCGGCCGCTAGCTGGGTTTTCCGCCAGCCGATCATATAAATCCTCTCGTCAGATGGACAGCTGACGCATTCCAACGCACCTGAGAGGATCACGACAAGGGGGTAAATCCCCATCAGAAAGTAAAGTTGACCATCAATCAGTAAAATTCGGAGAGGAAATCGGGTCGAATCCGCATCTTTCAGCCGATCGGCCCTTACCGGATCCGGACGGCCGGCACGCGAGAGCCCCGGCGGACTCCCTTCCCACGCCGCCGCCCGGCGAAACGGCCGCCACGGCGCCCGGGCGTCCCGCGGCGGGAGCCGCGGCGGGACGCCCGGCCCGGTCTCAGGTGCCGGCCAGCCGCTCCTGAGCGTCCGCCAGGTCCTCGGCGGTGGGCGCGTCGTCCTGGGTCAGCCGGTGGCGCCAGTAGCCGGTGAAGTCGATGTCCTCCTTCGGCACCCCCTGCTCCTCGATCAGGAGCCGGCGGACCTCCCGGACCGCCCCCGCTTCCCCGGCCAGCCAGACGAAGGGCTCACCCCCGGGCAGCACGCCGTCCCGGAACGCCTCGGTCAGCACGGTGCCCGGGGCCGCGCCGTCGCGGTACAGCCACTCCACCTCCAGCTCGGCGCGGCTCTCCAGCTCCTGGCGTTCCGCCTGGTCGGCGACCTCGATCCACACGTACGCCCGGACCCCCTCGGGCAGCACCCCGAGCAGCGTCGCGAGCGCCGGCAGCGCGGTCTCGTCGCCCGCCAGCAGCACCCAGTCGGCCTCCGTGGCGGCCTCGACGAAGGGGACCCGCGGGGCGTACAGCGCGGAGGGGCCGACCATCCCGAGCCGGTCCCCCGGCGCGGCCCGCTCCGCCCAGGCGGCGGCCGGGCCGGAGTCCCCGTGCAGCACGAAGTCGATCTCGACCAGCCGGGTGCCGGGCCGCCGGCCGCGCAGGGTGAAGCTGCGCAGCAGCGGGCGCTCGGCCTCGGGGATCGCCAGGTAGGCCTGGTACCAGCCCATCGGGTCGTCCTGCCGGGCGGGCAGCACCGGCTCGCGCTGCCCGGGGCGCGGGAAGCAGAGCTTCAGCTGCTGGTCCGGGGCGGTCCCGACGGCGTCGGGGAGTTCCTCGGCGGCGAAGGTGATCCGGGCGGTGCGCGGTGTGATCCGGCGGACCTCGACGACCTCGACGAAGGTGACGGGCAATGTCATCGCGAAACCCCTTCGATTGGTAACCTTACGGCATAAAGAGTTGCCGTCGGGGCGATACTTTACGCCATAAGGAGATGTCGGATGACCGTCTACGCCGGGCAGGGCGACGCCCACCGCGCGCTCGCCCTGCTCTGGGGCGCGCCCGAGGAGCCGCGCGCCGGGCGCAGCGGCCCCAAGCCGGGCCTGAGCGTCGACGCGATCGTGTCCGCCGGAATCGCGGTGGCCGACGCCGAGGGCATGGCCGCGCTGTCGATGCGCGCCGTGGGCGAACGGCTCGGCCGCACCGCGATGGCGCTCTACACCTATGTGCCCGGCAAGGCCGAACTGCTCGACCTGATGCACGACCGGGCGCTCGCCGAACTCGCCACCGAACCCCCCTCGGGAGTTCCCGCCGAATTCCCCGGCGGACTCCCGGTGGCCGACACCTGGCGGGAAGCCGTCACCGCCTGGGCCGAGGCCCTGTACGCCTGCTACCTGCGCCACCCCTGGGTGCTCCAGGTCTCGCAGGCCCGCCCCGTCCTCGGCCCCGCCGAACTCGCCGCGATGGAGGCGCTGTTGCGCGCACTGCGGCCGGCCGGCCTGGCACCGGCGCGGCTGCGCGGGGCGGTCGCCGCGCTCTGGCAGTTCGTCCGCGGCCTGGCCGCCACCACCGCCGACGCGCGCGGCGCGGCCGCCGCCACCGGGATCGCCGACGAGGACTGGTGGGCCACCCGCTCCGCCCGACTCGCCGAGCTGGCACCGGACTTCGCGGAGCGCTTCCCCCTGCTCGTCGCCCTGCAGAGCACCGGCGGCGGCGCCCCCGAGGACGGCCACCGGGAGGCCTTCCGCGCCGGGCTCGCCGTCCTGCTCGACGGCATCGCGGCGGGGGCGCCCTCAGACGATCAGGGCGTGCGCTGACCGTGCCGGGCGCGTTCCAGCCGTGCCGCGCATCCCCTAGCCGTGCCGGGCGGCGGGGAGCGCCAGCAGGACACCCAGCACCACCAGGGTGGAGTACCCGGCGATCTCGTGGCCGGCCGGCACCAGGACCCGGACGAAGCCGAACAGCCGGAAGCCCTCGATCCAGGTGGACAGCAGGCCGGAGGCGCCGCCGACGATCAACACGGAGCCGAGGTAGCCGAGCAGGGTCTTCATGCTCCCGAGCCTAGGAATCCGGCCCTCCGCCGGACATCCGACTTTCGGTGCGGGCCGACGCCACCAAAGTCGTCCCTTCCGCGCGGCTCCGACCCGGCTCCGGACGGTTCCTCACCGCCCGGCCCGACTCCGGACGGCTCCGGACGGCTCAGCCCGGCTCCGGACGGAGCAGCAGGCCCGGCGGCCCGGCGGCGGCGCGGGTACGTTCGCCGTGTGTTCCCCACCCGCACACCCCTGAAGTCGCCCTCCGCCGCCGTGACCGCGGCCGGAGCCGCCGCCTGCGCCGTCCTGGTCCTCGCCGTCACCGCCCCGGCCTCCCTCGCCCAGGACTCCGTCCCCGCCGTCGGCGGGGAGCGGCTCGGCCGCCCGGCCGTCCAGGTCGCGCCGCTGGCCGGGGCGCCCGCGCTGCCGTCCGACCTGACCGGCCGCTCCTGGCTGGTCGCCGACGCGGCCACCGGCGAGGTGCTCGCCGCCCGCGACGCCCACCTGCCGCTGCCCCCGGCCAGCACCCTCAAGATGCTGTTCGCGGACACCGTGCTGCCCAAGCTCGACCGCACCACCGAGCACAAGGTCACCACGACCGAGCTCGCCAGCCTCGGCGCCGGCAGCAGCCTGGTCGGCGTCAAGGAGAACCTGCCGTACCGGGTCGAGGACCTCTGGCGGGGCGTCTTCCTCAGCTCCGGCAACGACGCCGTCCACGTCCTCGCCCACATGAACGGCGGCATCCAGCAGACCGTCACCGAGATGCAGGAGCGCGCCCGGGCGCTCCAGGCCCGCGATACCAAGGTCGTCTCCCCGGACGGCTACGACATGGACGGCCAGGTCTCCTCCGCCTACGACCTCACGCTCTTCGCCCGGGCCGGGCTGCGCAACGCCGACTTCCGCTCCTACTGCGCCACCCGCACCGCGCGCTTCCCCGGCGGACTGGACAAGATCACCGGCCAGCGCACCAGCTTCGACATCGCCAACACCGACCGGCTGCTCGGCAAGTACCCCGGCCTGATCGGCGTCAAGAACGGCTACACCACCAACGCGGGCGCCACCTTCACCGGCGCCGCCGAACGCGACGGCCGCACCCTGCTGGTGACGGTGATGCACCCGGACGCGCAGGGCAGGGTCTACGACGAGGCCGCCAGCCTGCTCGACTGGGGCTTCGCGGCCGCCGGGAAGGTCCAGCCGGTCGGCAAGCTGGTCGACGACACCGCCGCCCCCGCCCCCGCCGGGCCGTCCGCCGCCGCTGGCGGGGCCGAGGCCGGCGAGCAGTTGCCGCCCTGGTCCCGCCCGCCGCTGACCAGCGGCTCCGGCTCGGGCCTCGCCCCCGCCGTCTGGACCGCCGCCGTCCTCGCCACCGCCCTCGCCGCCTGGGCCACCGCCCGCGTCACCGCCCGCCGCCGCACCGCGTCCGCCGCGTCCGCCCCGGCGTACGACGGGGGCGGGGCGACCGCCGTCGGGGGCGCCACCGGCGTCGGCGGCCACGGCCGGCACCGCCTCACCCGCCGCGCCCGCACCCTGCTCCGCACCGCCCGTACCGGCGGGCCTCCCCGTACCACCCGCGGGCCCCGCGGGACCACACCCGACTGACCGGCGAGGACGGACGGCCGTGGAACTCTGGCTGCTGAACCACTTCTCCACCACCGAGCTCACGTTCCTGGTCGTCGGCGGCTTCGTCGTCCTGGCCGTGGCCTGCAGCCTCCTCACCACCCGCCGCTTCCCCGCCCTCACCGGTGGCGAGAACAACGACATGGTCGGCGTGGTGCTCGGCATGTTCGGGGCGATCTACGGCATCATCCTCGCCTTCGTCATCGTCAACCTGTGGACCGAGCTCCAGGACACCCAGAAGGTGGTCTCCACCGAGGCGACGTCGATCTCCCAGATCGCCCGCGACGCCAAGGCCTTCCCGCCCGACGTCCAGACCGCCGTGAACGCCGCGATCCACGACTACGTGCACGCCGTGGTCGAGCAGCAGTGGCCGCTGATGAGGGCCGGCCACGGCGACTTCACGGCGACGGCCTCCAAGGTGGACCGGATGTACCAGGTGCTGCGCGAGTACGAGCCCCAGTCCCAGTCCGAACAGGCCTTCTACACCGAGGCGTTGGGCAGCCTCAACGACGCGGTCGGGCAGCGCCGGGACCGGATCAACGAGAGCCGCAACGAACTGCCGGTCCTGCTCCAGGTGCTGATCGTGGGCGGCGCGCTGGTGATCCTCGCGCTGACCCTGCTGTACGGGCTGCGCAGCCCGAAGGTGCGGCTGCTGTTCGTCGGCTCGGTGGCCGCGCTGATCGGGTTCAGCCTGCTGCTGGTCCTGGTGCTGGACCGGCCCTTCGCCGGGGACCTCAGCGTGAGCCCGACACCCTTCAAGGAGAGCGCGCTGGCGCAGTTCTGGTGACCGCCCGTCTCCGCTGCCCGGGATGGTGCCCGGGGCCCTCTAGACTTCCGGCCATGACCACGCCCGACCCCTCCGCCGCGGACCGGCTCGCCCGGATCGTCCAGCTCTCCTCCGGGAGCTACCTGCTCGTCACCACGTACAGGAAGGACGGCACCGCCGTGCCGACCCCGGTGTGGGTGGTGCGCGACGGGGAGGCGCTCGGGGTCTGGACCGTCGCGGACTCCTGGAAGGTCAAGCGGATCCGCAACCGCGCCGACGTGCTGGTCGGCCCGTGCGACGTCAAGGGCCGCCCGACCGGCGAGCAGTACCCCGCCACCGCCGAGCTCCTCGGCCCCGAGCGCACCGCCGCCTACCGCACCCTGCTGCGCCAGAAGTACGGCCTGCTCGGCGTGCTCACCCTGCTCGGCAGCCGGCTGCGCCGCGGCGAGCGCGGCACCGTCGGCATCCGGATCACGCTGACGGACTGAGCACTGACGGACCGGGCGCCGACGGACCGGGCTACGGGTGCGGGCCGGCCAGTGCGCTGGGCAGCCCGACGAACCCCGACTCCGGCCCGAACCGCTCCTCCAGCCCGTCCGCCAGGGCGGTCAGCGCGGCCGCGCCGTCGCCGTGGAAGGACGAGCCGTGCATCACCGCCAGGGTGCGCGGGCGCAGCTCGGCGAGGGAGCGCAGCGCGGTCGCGGCGGCCGTCAGGCAGGAGGTCTGGCGGAACAGCCCCTCGGATTCCAGGGCCGATTCGACCAGGTCGGCGTCGGTGACGGCGGGCCCGTTGCCGAGGTGGGTGAACAGGTCGCCGCAGAACAGGGTGCGGGTCTGCTCCTCGAACAGCACCCGCGCCTCCCAGCCGTGCGGCACGTGCGCGGTGTTGATGTTGCGCACCCGGCGGCGCACCTGGCGCCCGCCGAGGTCCAGCACCTCGCCGTCGTCCATCGGCACCGGCGGGCGGTCGGCCAGGTCGTTCAGCGAGACCAGACAGCCGAGCGTGTTGTGCGCGACCCGCGCGTGCGGGGCCGCGGCGAGGAACTCGTTCATCGCCCCGCACTCGTCCGCCTCGACGTGCCCGAAGGTCACCCACCGCAGCCGCTCCACCGGCAGCACCCGGCCGACCGCCTCGGACACCGCCGGGAACAGCGAGCGCATCCCGGTGTGGAAGATCAGCGGCTCCTCGGCGTCGACCAGGAACTGGTTGAAGGTGAACCCGGCGGGCGGGGCGATCTCCGGGACGAAGGTCGAGATCCGGTAGATGCGTTCGGCGATCTCGTCGATGCGTGTGTCCATGGGCCCGTTGCCTACCCGAGCCGCCCGGGGCCGGCGCTCAGGCGGCACCGGACATGCCGCCCGCGTCGCCGGTTCGGCCGAGCGGCGCGGCTCCGACCGGCCACCGCGGAACCCGGCCTGGCGGCGTGGCAGGCTGGCGGCCATGGACGAGAACGAGGCCGGGCCGCTCCCGCTGCTGGTGGTGGACGGCGCGAACGTGGTCGGATCGGTGCCGGACGGCTGGTGGCGCGACCGGCGGGGCGCCGCCGAGCGGCTGCGGGACGCGCTGGTGGCCGTCGCCAAGCGGGGCGTGCCGGAGCACCCCGGCCCGTTGGAGGTGGTGCTGGTCGTCGAGGGCGCGGCCCGGGGGGTGGACGGCGTGCCCGGAGTACGGGTGGTGGCGGCGAGCGGCAGCGGCGACGACCGGATCGTGGAGCTGGTCCGGGCCGAGAAGACCAGAGACCCCGCCCGCACCTGCCTGGTCGCCACCGCCGACCGCGAACTGCGGGCCCGGGTCGGCGTGTCGGGTGCCACCGCCATCGGGCCGCGCAGCGTTCGGCCGTAGCCCTGGGCCGTGTCTAGTCGGCCTGGGTGGCGTACATGCCCCAGTGGATCGACGGGTCCGAGGTGTGCGCGGTGAACAGCAGGTCCCGGCCCGGGCGGGCGGGGACCTCCACCGAGCCGACGCCGGTGGAGTCGACCGGGCACTGGACCGTGAAGTCGACCGGCGCCGCGCCGCCGATGTGCACGTCCACCGAGCCGCCGCCCCGGCAGCCGAGCGTGAACGTGAACGGCTGCGACGGGTTCACCGAGGCCGTCACGGCGCCGCCGTCGCCGATCCAGTCCGGTATCCGGATCAGCCCCTCCGGCCCCGGGTGCGGCAGGATCTCGCCCGTCCCCGGCTGGCCGGGAACCGCGGCGGGCGCCTCGGCCCCGCTCCCGGCCGGCTGCGCCACCGCCGTCCCGGCGAGGGCGAGCACCGCCCCCACCGCCCCGGCCACCGCCGCGAAGCCGTGCTTCCCCGTACGCTTCATCGCTGGTTCCCCCTTCGGTGTTCCTCGGTCCGCACGCCCGGTGTTCGGCGTGCGGAGCAAACCTACGACGCCCCACTGACAAGGGACACCCGCCGGGGCGCCGCCCGGCGGAGCGGCCTGGCACCGCCGGTTCGGGAACGTACGGGAACCGGTTCCGGAACGTACGGGAACCAACCGCGTCGCCCGTCCGACTGCTGGGGGGTGAGTGCGAAGTCGCCGGGAGTCCGGCCGTTGAGTGTGCTGGCGGGGTTCGTCCTGCTGCTGGTGGTGGTGTTCGTGGTGGCCTACGGGGTGGGGCGCCAGGTCGGCCCGGTCGCGCCCGGGTTGCGGCCCGGCAGCGGGGGCGGCGCGTCGCCCGGGATGGACGGGCACGGCATGGGCGGGATGCGGTGAGCGCCGTCGCCGAGCCCGTGGTCGCCACCGATCTGGCGGTCGGCGGGATGACCTGCGCGGCGTGCGTGGGCCGGGTGGAGAAGCGGCTGGCCCGGATCGACGGGGTGACGGCCGGGGTGAACCTGGCGACCGGACGGGCCCGGGTGCTGCACCCGGCCGGGGTGCCGGTCGCGGAGCTGGTGGCGGCGGTCGAGCGGGCGGGCTACACCGCCGAGCCGCTGCCCGCCGGGGCGCCGGTCGGGGTGGCGGCGGAGGAGCCGGACGAGCGGTGGCGGCTGCTGGTCACCGCCCTGCTGGCCGTCCCGGTGCTGGTGCTGTCGATGGTGCCGTCGGCGCAGTTCACCGCCTGGCAGTGGGTCTGCTTCGCGCTCGCCGTCCCCGTGGTGACCTGGGGGTCGGCCGGGTTCCACCTCCGCGCCCTGCGGGGGCTGCGGCACGCGGCGGCGACCATGGACACCCTGGTCAGCCTGGGTGTGGTGGCCTCCTTCGGCTGGTCCGCGTACGCGCTGTTCCTCGGCGGGGCGGGCGATCCGGACATGCGGATGCCCTTCTCGCTGACCGCCGACGGCGGCGGCACCGCGCACGTGTACCTGGAGGCGGCGGTCGGCGTGCCGCTGTTCGTGCTGGCCGGGCGGCTGCTGGAGGGCCGGGTGCGGCGGCGCAGCGGGTCCGCGCTGAGGGCGCTGGCCGAGCTGGGCGCCAAGCAGGTGTGCCTGCGGGGGGCGGACGGCGAGGAGCGCCTGGTGCCGATCGAACTGCTGCTTCCCGGGCAGGAGTTCGTGGTGCGGCCGGGCGAACGGGTGGCCACCGACGGGGTGGTGGTCGACGGGGGTTCGGCACTCGACCTGAGCCTGCTGACCGGGGAGAGCGTGCCGGTCGAGGTCGGCCCCGGGGACCGGGTGGCGGGCGCGACGGTGAACGTGGGCGGCGCCCTGGTGGTGCGGGCCACGGCGGTCGGCGCGGACACCCAACTGGCCCGGATCACCGCACTGGTGGCGGAGGCCCAGGCTGGCAAGGCGCGGGCGCAGCGGCTGGCGGACGCGGTGGCCGGGGTGTTCGTGCCCTGCGTGCTGGCGGTCGCGGCGAGCGTGCTGGGCTTCTGGCTGGGCGCGGGCGCGGCCCCGCAGGCGGCGGTGACGGCGGCGGTCGCGGTGCTGGTGGTGGCCTGCCCGTGCGCGCTCGGGCTGGCCACGCCGACGGCGCTGCTGGCGGCGACCGGGCGGGGCGCGGAGCTGGGCGTGCTGGTGCGCGGCCCGGAGGTGCTGGAGAGCCTGCGCCGGGTGGACACGGTGGTGATGGACAAGACCGGGACGCTGACCACCGGCCGGATGGAACTGGCCGCCGTCACCACCGCGGACGGTCCCACGCAGGACGAGGCCCTGCGGTTGGCCGGCGCGGTCGAGCACCGCTCCGAGCACCCGATCGGCCGGGCCGTCGCGGCGGCGGCCCGCGAGCGCTGCGGGCCGCTGCCGGCCGTGACCGGCTTCGCGGCCGCCACCGGGCTCGGGGTGTCCGGGACGGTCGAGGGCCGGGCCGTCCGGGTCGGGCGGCCGGACGACGCCGCGCTGCCGCCGGCCCTGGCCGAGGCGGTGGCGCAGGCCGGGGAGGCGGGCCGCACGGCCGTCGTGGTCGAGCTGGACGAGCGGCCGGCGGCCGTCCTGGCGGTCGGCGACACGGTGCGCTCGGGGAGCTGGCGGGCCCTGCACCGGCTGCGCGGGCTGGGCCTGGAGACCGTACTGCTGACCGGGGACGGCCCCGGCGCCGCCCGGGCGGTGGCCGCCGAGCTGGGCATCGAGCGGGTGCACTCCTCGGCCTCCCCCGAGCGCAAGGCCGAGGTGGTGGCCGAACTGCGCGCCGCCGGACGGACGGTCGCGGTGGTCGGCGACGGCGTCAACGACGCGGTGGCACTGGCCTCGGCGGACCTCGGGGTGGCGCTGGCCTCCGGCAGCGACGCCGCGATCGGCGCGGCCGGGCTGACCCTGGTGCGCGGCGACATCGAGGCGGTGGTGGACGCCGTACGGCTGGCCCGGCAGACCCTGGCGACCATCCGGGCCAACCTGCTCTGGGCCTTCGGCTACAACCTGGTGCTGATCCCGCTGGCGGCGGTCGGACTGCTCAACCCGATGCTGGCGGCGGTCGCCATGTCGCTCAGCTCACTGCTCGTGGTGGGCAACAGCCTGCGGCTGCGCACCTGGGAACCGGGGCGGGGACAGCGCAGGGGCCAGGGACAGGGGCAGGGACGGGGACAGCGCAAGGGAGGACGACGGTGAAGGCCTGGCAGCGTCTCGGGGCGGTCGGCCCGCCGGTCGGCGCGGCGGCGCTGGCCCTGGTCCTGCTCACCGGGTGGACGGCGTTCGGCGGGGCCGGCCGTGACCGCCCGGTGGAGGCCGGACCGGGCTGGGTGCTGCTGCCGACGGCCGGCGCGGCCTCCGCCACGGCGGCCTTCTTCACGATCCGCAACCCGGGCGACATACCGGACGAACTGACCGGTGCCAGCTGGGAGTTCGGCGGCCGGATCACCCTGAAGCGGCACCTGCACCAGGGCGCGGCGGGCCGCTGGGAGCCGGCCCCGGCGCTGCCGGTGCCGGGCCGCGGCGAGCTGCGGATGACCCCGGAGGACGCGGACCTGATGATCGCCGACCCGCCGCCGCTGCGGGCCGGCCAGTGGGTGGAGTTCACCCTCACCTTCCGGCACAGCCCGCCGCTGCGGCTCGCCGCCCAGGTCCTGCCGGCGGCCGAACGGCCGCGCTGAACGGGCGCGCTGAACGGGCGCGCTGAACAACGTAGGGGCGTGTCCCGCGGACCGGAAGGATCCGCGGGACACGCCCCTACGTCATCGGCTCAGGAAGGCCGCTCCCCGAGCGTCTCCTCGACCGCCCGGCGCGGGGTGGCCGCCCCGGGCGGGCCGTACCCGGCCCGCAGGACCAGCTGGACGTGGCCCGGCCCGGCGGCCGGGTCGCGCAGCGCCCAGCGGGTGTCCGGCCACTCGATCGCCTGGTGCCAGACGGTGAGCCGGACGCCGTGCAGCGTGGCCAGCAGCCAGACCCGCTCCAGCGCCTGCCCGGTGCGCAGCCAGTCCGGCGGGCCGTCCCCGTGGGTGGTGAGGGTGCACAGCTGGGGCAGCGCCTCGAAGCGCTGCGAGGGCGGCTGCTCGGGGGCCTCCGGCGGGCGGCCGCCGAACTCGCGCATCGGCACCCGGGCGTCGTGGTCCTGCGGGCCGAGCGCCGACCGCGGGATGCCGTCCTCGGCGGTGCCGTCGTCGGGCCGCAGCCAGGCGCGGGACTCGGCGGCCCTGGCCGGGTCGGCGGCGTTGCGGCGCTCGGCGTCGGCGGTGAGCTCCTGCACCCGCCGTACGCCCTCCTCCTCCAGCGCGGCCAGGGTGACGCCCTCCTCCCGGGCGGCGGCCATCAGCTCGCCGATCACCGCCTCGGGCACGTCGCGCTGGGTGAAGGGCTCGCGGCTGGAGTGCCGGGCGGCGATGGCGGGGTAGAGGTCGCGGCCGAAGGGCGCCTCCGCGACGGCCGGGCGGGAGAGGTCGAGCACGGCGAGCAGCCCGGGCTCGGCGACGTCCGGCAGCAACCGGACCAGCGGTTCCCGGTCCAGCCGCCCGGCCGCCACCCGCAGGTTGAACACGGCCGCGCCGACCGCGATGTGCACGGCCGCGCCGGCCGGGTCGGCCAGCGGTACGGAGCGATCGGTGTCGGCGTACACGGCGAGCCCGCGCCCGTCCGGCGTCGGCACGAAGCGCCAGGGCTGGCTGTTGTGCAGCGACGGCGCCGCGCCGCCGGCGGCGGCGAGCAGGCGCAGGTCGGCCGCGCTGAGCATCTGGGTGAGAGCCGGGTCGAGCGTCATGGCGATCCACTCCTTCAGCCGCTGGGCTTCGGCATCAACCGCGGGGTCAGGGCGGGCCCGGAGGTCCCGCTGCTTCCGAGCGTGCGCGCCCGGCCGCGCGGACGACAGGGCCCTTGGGCCCGTCCTCACGACGGCCGGGCGGGGGGCCTTGGCGGGCAAGGGCCCGTCCGGTGGATCGGGACGGGGGCGGATCCACCGGACGGGCGTCCGTCACCCGTGCGGGACGACCGCGACGGGAGCCTCGGCGTGGTGCAGGACGGCGTGCGCGACCCGGCCGAGCCGGGGGCCGAACTCGATCGGGCGGCGGCCCCGGCCGACCACCACCAGGGCGGCGCCCGCGGAGGCCTCGACCAGGGCGCGGGCGGCCCCGAGCTGCACGTCCTCGACCACCTCGACGTCCGGGTACCGCTCGCGCGGTCCGGCCAGGGCGAGCGAGAGCAGCTCGGCCTCCAGCGCCTCCAGCTGGCCGAGCTCGGCGGCCGGGACGGCGCCGCCCGCGTAGCCGAACACCGGCGGCAGGTCCCAGCCGTGCACCGCCCGGACCCGGGCGCCGCGCAGGGCCGCCGCGCGGAAGGCGAAGTCGAGCACCTCCGGCTCCGGAGTGTGGGCGTCCACGCCGACCACCACCTCGCCCTTGCCGCTCTCGCCCGCCGTTCCGGCCTCGCGCACCACGACCAGCGGCACGGTGCTGCGCCCGGCCACCGAGATGCTGACCGAGCCCAGCAGCAGCCCGGTGAAGCCGCCGCGGCCGCGCGAGCCGAGCACCAGCAGCTCCGCCTCCGCGGCGGCGGCCAGCAGACCGTCCACCGGCGCGTCCAGGACGGCGTCGGTCTCCACGGTCAGGTCCGGGTGCAGGCCGCGGACGTCCTCGGCGGCCTCGGCCAGGGTACGGCGGACGGCCTCGGGCAGGTCGTCCGACTCCGCGAAGGAGGACACCCCGTCGGTCAGCCACGGCCAGGCGTGCACCAGGCGCAGCGAGGCGCCCCGGCGCTCCGCCTCGGCGGCGGCCCAGTGAACGGCCGCGGTGCTCTGCGGCGACCCGTCGACCCCGGCCAGCACGGTTGACGTCATGTCTCTTCCTCCACACTGTCGACACGCTGTCGACGCTCGGCGGTTCGGTGCGGGCCGCGGTGCGCTCTGACGCCCCGTCCGCTCCTCCCCCACCCTGGCACCCGTACACGGCCCGGCGGCAGAGGCCGCAGGACCCTCCGCGACGGGACGAAAGGCCCGCCCGACGGAGCCTACGGCCGACCCCGCCGTCCCGGCCACCGACACCGGGGCACTACCGTGAACACGGCAATCCCGCTGGTCGGACGGCACCCGAGTCGGGTCGGGCGGCGGGGGCCGTCCGGACGGTGGGCGGGGTGCGTCCGGACGGTGGACGGGCTGGTCAGGGCAGGACGACGAGGAGGACAGCGGTGGGCGGAGCGGACGGCGGCGCGGCGGGTGGCGGCGCGCGGATGCCACGGCTGCGCCTGGACGAGCTGCTGGAGGAGCTCCAGTGGCGGATCGACGCGGCGCGCGGCACGCAGAACCGGGTGCACAGCCTGTTGGAGGCGGTGCTGGCGGTCGGGCGTGAGCTGGACCTGGCGCAGGCGCTGCACCGGATCGTGGAGGCCGCCGCCGACCTGGTGGACGCCCGGTACGGGGCGCTCGGGGTGATCGGGCCGGACGGGCACACCCTGTCGCAGTTCCTGACGGTGGGCCTGAGCGAGGAGGAGATCGCCGAGATCGGCCCGCCGCCGTCGGGCCGGGGCATCCTGGGCGAGCTGATCCGCGAGCCGCGGCCGCTGCGCTGCCCGGTGCTGTCCGACCACCCGGCCTCGGCCGGCTTCCCGGCGAACCACCCGCCGATGCACACCTTCCTGGGGGTGCCGGTGCGGGTGCACGGCGAGGTGTTCGGCAACCTCTACCTGACCGACAAGCGCGGCGGGCTGGACTTCGACGAGGACGACGAGGCGGTGATCTCGACCCTGGCGGTCGCGGCCGGGGTGGCGATCGACAACGCCCGGCTGTACGAGGAGGCGCAGCTGCGCCAGCGCTGGCTGCGGGCGAGCACCGAGATCACCCGAAGCCTGCTGTCGGGGGCGCCGCGGCTGGAGGTGGTCGAGCTGATCGCCCGCCGGGCCCGGGAGATCTCCGGCGCCGAGCTGGCGGACGTCTCGGTGGCGCTGGCCGGCCCGGAGGAGCGGGCCGAGGAGCTGACGGTGGAGGTGGCGCTCGGCGCCGATCCCTCCGCGCGGCTGGGGGTGACGGTGCCGGTGGACGGCACGCTGTCCGGCGCCGCGTACGCCTCCGGTTCGCCGGCCACCAGTGACGAGCTGGCCTCCGACACCCGTTTCCCGGCCGGTCCGGCGGGCCGCTTCGACGGGCTGGGCGCGGCGGTGGCGGTGCCGCTGGGCACCGGTGCCGGGTACGGGCGGGGCGTGCTGCTGCTGGCCCGGGCGCAGGGGCAGCCGGCCTTCGGGCCGGAGGAGACGGGCCCGCTGCTGGGCTTCGCCGACCAGGCCGCGCTGGCCCTGGAACTGGCCGAACGGCGGCGCGACGCCGAGCAGTTGAACCTGCTGGAGGACCGTGACCGGATCGCCCGGGACCTGCACGACCTGGCGATCCAGCGGCTGTTCGCGACCGGGATGACGCTGCAGAGCGCGGGCCGGCTGATCGAGAGCCAGGCCGCGGCGGACCGGGTGGCCCGGGCGGTGGCCGACCTGGACGAGACCATCAAGATCATCCGCTCGACCATCTTCGGCCTGCGCGCCCACAGCGAGCCGGACCGCGGCCTGCGCGCCCGGGCCACCCGGGTGGTCACCGAGGCCCAGGGGCCGCTCGGCTTCGCGCCCCGGCTGAGCATGGAGGGCCTGCTGGACACCGACGTGCCGCAGGAGCTGGCCGGGCACGTGGTCGCGGTCCTCGCCGAGGCGCTCAGCAACGCCGCCCGGCACGCCGGGGCGTCCCGGGTCGAGGTGACGCTGCGCGCGCTGGCCGGGCGGGTGGCGCTGACCGTGACGGACGACGGCGTCGGCGTGCCCGAGGGCGGGCGGCGCAGCGGGCTGCGCAACCTGGCCGAGCGCGCCGACCGGGTCGGCGGCTCGTTCACCGTCGACCCGGCCGAGGGCGGCGGCACCCGGCTGGCATGGGAGGCCCCGGTCGGCTCCTGAGGCCTGCTCGTCCCGCTACCTCCCTCGCCGCGCGGCAGCCGCGGGGCGGTCAGCCCTGCAGGGCGCCCAGGAAGGCGAGCAGGTGGGCGTTGAACTCCGCCGGCCGCTCCATGTTCGGGTAGTGCCCGGTGCCCTCGACGGTCACCGCGCGGCCGTCGACGACGGTGCGGACGACCCGTTCGGCCAGGTTGACGTGGTCCGCCGAGTCGATGCCGCCGTTGATCGCCAGCAGCGGGACGGTGATCCCGGTCAGCCGCTTCCAGGTGTCGGTGACCGGCACCAGGTACTGGGGGTCGTCGGGGGTGTGCTTGGAAATGGTGTTCCGGGTCATCTCCTTGAGCCTGCGCACCACCTCCGGGTCGACCTCGTCCAGGCGGCGGTGCGGCCCGGAGGCGAGCCGGGTGAAGGAGTCGATCCAGCCCTCGCCGTCGCCCTCGGCGAGGGCCGCGGTCTGGTCGGCGGCGAGTTCGCCGAGCCACGGGTCGGTGAACTCGGACTCGCTGGTGCCGTTGCCGCTGATCACCAACGCGCGGACCAGCTCCGGGTGTTCGAGCGCCAGGTCGAGGGCGATCGTCCCGCCCATGGACAGCCCGATCACCGTCAGCGGGCCGAGGCCGAGGTGGCGCAGCAGGTCCGCCAGATCGTCGGCGGGCCGGAACGGCCGGCTCGCGTTGTCGGAGGCGCCGTGGCCGCGGGTGTCCAACGCGATCACCCGGTACGCGGGCAGCAGGGCGGGGAGCTGGTCCGCCCAGCTCCGGTGGTCCAGCAGGCCGCCGTGCAGCAGCACCAGCGGCTCGCCCGTACCGGCGTCGAGGTAGGCGAGGCGGCCGTGGCCGCTGTCGAAGAAGCACAGGTCATCGGTGGAACCGGTAACAGTGGATTCAGTCATGACGACAATTTTAGGTCGTGTGACCTATATTTGTCTCCATGAGCACCGAACCCGTTTCCGGCGGCATCCCCGTGCACCCCACCTTCCCCTCCGACCGCCTCCGTCACAACCCCGACGGCCCCGTCCTGCTGGTCGGCGGCTACGGCACCGTCGGCACCGAACTCGCCCGGCTCGCCTCCCCCGCCTGGCCGCTGCTGCTCACCGGCCGCTCCGAGCAGCGCGGCGGCGCCCTCGCCGCCGAACTGGACGACGCCACCGCCCGCCGCTGGGACCTCGCCGACCCCGAGCCGTTCACCGCCGCCGTACGGGCGGTGGTCGGGGTGGTCAACGACCCGGACGACCGGGTGCTGCGGGCCGCCGTCCGCGCGGGCGTCCCGTACGTGGACGTCACCCGCTGGACCGCCCGGCTCCAGCGGGCCGCCACGCTCGCCGCCCTGCTGCGCCCGACCGCCCCGGTGCTGCTCTCCTCGGCCTGGATGGGCGGGGTGACCAGCCTGGTCGCCGCCGCCCTGGCGGACCGGCTGGGCGGGGCCGAGCGGATCGAGACCGCCATCCGCTGGGACCTCGCGGACCGGGCCGGCGCCGACTCAGTCGAGTTCATGGACCGCCTGGGGCTCGACTACGAGGTGGTGCAGGACGGCCGGCGCCGCTCCGTCGTGCCGCTCAGCCGCCCGCGGACCGTCCGCATCGGCGACGCCCCGACGCTGGTCGCCGGGATCGACACCCCCGAGCAGTTCACCCTCCCGCTCACCCTGGGCACCACCACCGCCGCCACCCGGATCGGCTTCAGCTCGCGCTCCTCCACCACCGCCCTGCTCGCGGCCCGGCACGCCGGCTTCTTCCGCTGGGGCCGCGGTGACCGCTGGGAGCCGGCCCGCCGCGCCCTGCTCTACTCCCCCGGCGAGGGCGGCACCGCCCTGCTGCGCACCGACGTCACCTCCGGCGGACGCACCCTCACCGCCACCGTCGAGGACCGGGCCGGCCAGGCCAGACTCACCGCCGTCGGCGCCCTGCTGGCGCTGCGCCGGGCGCTCGGCACGGACGGCGCCCCGCCGCCCGCCGGGGTGGCCTTCCCGGAGCAGACCCCGCGCCCCGGGCGGGTGCTGGAGGACCTGGCGGCCCTCGGCGTCACCGTCACGGTAACCGCGGCGGACGGAGCGCGCGGCACGGAGGCGGCGGCATGAGCAGCGTCCGGGGCCTGAGCGGCAAGGGTGCCCAGAAGCGGGAGCAACTGCTGGACACGGCGGAGGAGTTGCTGGTCACGACGGGCAGCGGCGAGCTGTCCATGCGGGCGGTGGCCGCCGCCGCGGGCGTCCGCCTCGGGCACCTCCAGCACTACTTCCCGACCCACGCCGAGCTGGTGGCCGCCGTGCTGGAGCGCGTCCTCGCCCGCTCGGTGGAACGGCTCGCGCCGCTGCTCGACCCGGGCCGCGACGAGGACGCCCTGCTCCGCGAACTGCTCGCCGAGCAGCAGGACGCGCGCCTGGTCCGCCTGTTCGCCGAACTGTGGGCGCTGGCCGCCCGCGACCCCTCGGTGGCCGCCGCCGTCCGGGCCTTCTACGACCGCTACCAGGAGCTGGTCGCCTGCTTCCTCGCCGAACGCCGCCCGGCCCTGACGGAGGAGGAACGGCGGTCCCGCGCCCGGGTGTTCGTCATGCTGATCGAGGGCGCCTCGCTCTTCCGCTCCGGCCTGGCCGGCACCGCGGACGCGGCGGCGGACGCCGAACTCCTGCACACCGCCGGGGCGTTGCTGGGCCCGTAGGCCCTTTCAGGCCAGCCGGCGGCCGATGACGAGTTCCGGGCGGATACGGATGCGGACCGTGCCGCCCGGATCGGCCGCCCTGGTGGCCGGGCGGACCTGGGCGCGGCCGAGGACGGTGACGAACCAGCCGGAGCCGTCCCGGCCGTCCACCTCGTCGGCCTCGAAGGCGATCACGGCGCCGTCCACCGCCCGGGCCAGTTCGGAGCCGGCCGGGGCCGAGAGCAGCACGCCGCCGGGGGCCAGCCGGAACGGCACCGGCAGGACGGCCGGGAGGGCGTCCACCGTGTAGACCACCCGGCCGACCTCGGCCCGGGCCAGCAGCTCCAGCGACCGCTTCCGGTCGAGTTCGCGCAGTTCCGGAAGGTCGGGACGGTCGGCCGGGACGGGGCGGTCGTGCGGAACGGGCCGGGGAGACGGAACAGGCCGGGGGGACGGGACGGGCCGGGGAGACGGGACGTGGTCGCGGTTCATGCGAGCGATGCTCGCCCGGGCCCGGGCCGGGCCGCGAGGGCCGATGGTCCCGGCGGGGCCCGGCGAGGGCCCCGCCGGGCGGGCCGTCGGCCCCGGGCCCCACGGCCCTGCCCGGCAGGACCCGGAGGACCCGCCGGGCAGGGCCCGGGATCAGTACCGGCCGGAGCGCAGCACGGAGGGCTGCGGGGCGGCGGAGGCCTGGCGCAGCTCGGTGGCGATCAGGGCGGCCTGCACCCGGCGCTCGACGCCGAGCTTGGCGAGCAGCCGCGAGACGTGGTTCTTGACGGTCTTCTCGGCGAGGTAGAGGCGCTCGCCGATCTGCCGGTTGGTCAGGCCCTCGCCGATGAGTTCGAGGACCTCCTGCTCGCGCACGGTCAGGCCCGGTCCGGTGGTGACCGGCTGGGCGGGCTCGGCGTCGCTGCGCAGGCGGTTCAGCAGGCGGGTCGCGGCGCCGGGGTCGAGCATCGAGCGCCCGGAGGCGACGGTGCGGACGGCGGCGACCAGGTCGGTCCCGCTGATCTGCTTGAGCACGTACCCGGCGGCGCCCGCCATCACGGCGTCCAGCAGCGCCTCCTCGTCGTCGAAGGAGGTCAGCATCAGGCAGGCCAGCCCGGGCATCCGCGAGCGCAGCTCACGGCAGACCGAGACGCCGTCGCCGTCGCCCAGCCGGACGTCCAGCACGGCCACGTCGGGCCGCAGGGCCGGCACCCGGACGAGCGCCTGCTCGGCCGTCGCCGCCTCGCCGACCACCTCCAGGTCCGGCTCGCCGTCCAGCAGGTCGTGCACCCCGCGGCGCACCACCTCGTGGTCGTCCAGCAGGAACACCCGGACCGGTGCCGAGGCCTCGGCACCCTCCGTCTTGGTCGCCATCACGCGGCTCCACCTTCGTCACCCCCGCACACTCCCAGCGGGGCCCAGGGCATCATCCCCCCGCGACCGGCCGCGGGCCCAGGGCCCAACGGCCCCATTCGGACCGGGCCGCAGGACCCGTACGGGCCCCGACCTCGACCGGGCCGGTCCGGGTGCCCTCAGCGCCCCTGCCGCCGGACGTTCCCCAGCCCCATCAGCAGGAAGGCGAGCGCGACGCCCGCGCCGCTGACCGCCGCGAGCACCACCCGGGGCACGACCTCGCCGCCGCCGGACAGCAGGATGGCCGCCGCTCCGAGCAGGGCGACGGCCGCACCGACCACCAGCCAGCCCGCCAGGGCCAGCGCCGGCGGCCGGTTGGAGCGCGGGGCGGGCCCCGCGTCCAGGGCGGCCCAGCGGACCGCCGTCTCCCGTACCTCCCGGCGGCGGTCCACCAGGGCCCGCAGCCGCAGCGCCGCGCCGCCCACCAGTCCGGCGAGCGCGATCTGGGCGGCGGGCCGCCAGTCCGACAGGACGAGCAGCAGCCCGCCCGCGAGCGCGAGCCCGGCCCACCAGAGCACGCAGGCCGCGGCGGCCGTACGGGTGGAGCGGGGCCGGTCGGCGCCGGCCTGGAGGTCGGCGATGGCGGGCAGGTACCAGACACAGCCGCTCGCGGTGAGGGCGGCGGTGCCGATGGCGAGAACGGTGTGGTTCACGACCCGGCCTTCCTGGTCACGAAGGGGTTGGTGAGGAGGGTGAGGAGCGGAGCGGACGGGGCCGTCCCCGCCCGCCCGGGGGCAGCGACGCGGGCCGGGACGGCGTTCGGGGGGAGCGGACTCAGCCGTCCGAGGAGGGCGAGTCGGTGGAGGCGGACGCCACCCGCGCCCGGTCGGCCCGGCTCAGCGGCCGGTCGTACTTCGCCGGCTCCACGTCGCCAAGGTGCGTGGCGGGCTTGCCGCTGTGCTCCAGGACGTCCCGGGCCGCGATGTCCGGGTGGTGGAGGTCGAAGGCCGGGGATTCGGAGCGGATCCGCGGCAGCTTGACGAAGTTGTGCCGCGGCGGGGGGCAGGAGGTCGCCCACTCCAGCGAGCGGCCCCAGCCCCACGGGTCGTCCTCGGTGACCTTCTCGCCGTACTTGGCGGTCTTCCAGACGTTGTAGAGGAACGGCAGGATCGACAGGCCGAGCAGGAACGAGCCGATGGTGGAGACGGTGTTCAGGGTGGTGAAGCCGTCCGAGGCCAGGTAGTCGGCGTAGCGGCGCGGCATGCCCTGGGCGCCCAGCCAGTGCTGGACCAGGAAGGTCGCGTGGAAGCCGACGGTCAGGGTCCAGAAGGTGATCCGGCCGAGCCGCTCGTCGAGCTTCTTGCCGGTCATCTTCGGCCACCAGAAGTGGAAGCCGGCGAACATCGCGTAGACCACGGTGCCGAACAGCGTGTAGTGGAAGTGCGCGACCACGAAGTACGAGTCGGAGACGTGGAAGTCGATCGGCGGGGCCGCGAGCAGCACGCCGGTCAGGCCGCCGAAGAGGAAGGTGACCAGGAAGCCGACCGTCCAGAGCATCGGGGTCTCGAAACTCAGTGAGCCCCTCCACATGGTGCCGACCCAGTTGAAGAACTTCACCCCGGTCGGGACGGCGATCAGGAAGGTCATGAAGGAGAAGAACGGCAGCAGGACCTGTCCGGTGACGTACATGTGGTGCGCCCACACCGTCACCGACAGGCCGGCGATCGCGATGGTGGCCGCGATCAGGCCGGAGTAGCCGAACATCGGCTTGCGGCTGAAGACCGGGATGACCTCCGAGACGATGCCGAAGAACGGCAGCGCCAGGATGTACACCTCGGGATGGCCGAAGAACCAGAACAGGTGTTGCCAGAGCATCGCCCCGCCGTTGGCCGGGTCGAAGACGTGCGAGCCGAACTTGCGGTCGCACTCCAGCGCCAGCAGCGCGGCGGCCAGCACCGGGAAGACCAGCAGCACCAGCACCGAGGTCAGCAGCACGTTCCAGCAGA
Organism: Kitasatospora sp. NPDC001225; assembly: GCF_053597855.1. Taxonomy (NCBI): domain Bacteria; kingdom Bacillati; phylum Actinomycetota; class Actinomycetes; order Kitasatosporales; family Streptomycetaceae; genus Kitasatospora; species Kitasatospora sp. NPDC001225. The sequence continues at coordinate 50,075 of NZ_JBSFJC010000022.1, read as the reverse complement.
AGATGGACATCCGGAACATGGTCATTCCGGGCGCGCGCATGCAGATGATGGTGGTGATGAAGTTGACGGCGCCGAAGATGCTGCCGAAGCCGGACAGCGTCACGCCCATGATCCACATGTCGGCGCCGACGCCGGGCGAGTGGATCGCGTCGGACAGCGGCGCGTAGAGGAACCAGCCGAAGTCGGCGGCGCCCTGCGGGGTCGCGAAGCCGGCCGCGGCGATCAGCGAGCCGAACATGAACAGCCAGTAGGACAGCATGTTCAGCCGCGGGAAGGCGACGTCCGGCGCGCCGAGCTGGAGCGGCATGATCCAGTTGGCGAAGCCGGTGAACAGCGGCATCGCGAACAGCAGCAGCATCACCGAGCCGTGCATGGTGAACGCCTGGTTGAACTGCTCGTTGGAGAGGATCTGCGTTCCGGGCCGGGCGAGTTCGGCGCGCATGACCAGGGCGAGGATGCCGCCGATCAGGAAGAACGCGAACGAGGACACCAGGTACATGGTGCCGATCGTCTTGTGGTCGGTGGTGGTCAGCAGTCTGACCAGGGCCGAACCGGGCCTCCTGGCCCTGACCGCCCCTGCGGGGAGGGTCGTCGGCGGTGAGGTGGGGTCGCCCTGTGCCTGGGTGGCGCTCAAGGACGCACTCCTTCGGAACGTCGTGCGAATGGGTGGCGCTCCATGATCCGAACAGGCCGCCTCCGCACCCCAGGGCCCTTCGGCCCGCCCGTCCGGGGCCGCTGGGCCCGAGTTCCCGGCCCCCGACCGGGACCTCCCGACCGCGCGACCGGGACCTCCTGTCCGCTCGGCCACCGCCTGCCGTCCGCGCGTACGCCGCCTCCTGACCGGCCGTCGGGCCGCCTCCCGCGACCGCGCCGCCCGCTCGGGCCGCGCTCGCCGCGGCGCTGAGCCCCGGTCGAGAACCGCCGGAACGCGCCCCTCCCCACCGCCCCGCGCACCCGTCCGGCGGCGCCCCGCGCGCCGTCCGTCCGCCCGGTCCGGCCGGCCCCCGCCACCCGGCCCGACCTGCCGGAACGCCGTCCGAACAGCCGTACGAAACCCCCCGTCGATCCCAGCTTCCGGCACCCCGGTTGTGCGGCCGATGTGACCGAAGCCGGTCGATTCCGTGGCCTTCAGCGCCGATCGGCCGTCAAGTAGCCTGCGCCCACCACCGCACGGCCCCCACCACCTGCTACACCGCCGCACTGCCGCCGCCCACGCCCCGGAGGTACGCCGATGCCCCTGGCCCAGCCCGCCACCCCCACCCGGCTGCGCTTCGCCGTCCTCGGCCCGCTCACCGGCGAGGCCGGCGGCCGCCCGCTGGCCCTCGGCCCGCTGAAGCAGCGGCTGGTCCTGGCCGTCCTGCTGAGCCGCGCCAACACCGCCGTCCCGGTCGACCTGCTCACCGACGCGGTCTGGCCCGAGGAGCCGCCGCGCACCGCCCGGAAGAACCTCCAGGTCTACATCTGCACCCTGCGCACCCTGCTCGGCCGCGAGGAGGGGCCCGACCGGCTGTCGCACTCGGCCGCCGGCTACCTGCTGCGGGTCGCCGAGCCCGAGCTGGACCTGCTCCGGTTCCGGGCCCTCGCCCGGGCCGGCCGGGCCGCCGCCGACGGCGGGGCGCTCGCCCCCGCCGCCCGGCTGCTGCGCCAGGCCCTCGACCTCTGGCAGGGCCCGCCGCTCGCCGACCTGCGCCGCTCCCCCGCCGTCGCGGCGGAGGCCGACCGGCTGGAGGCCCGCTGCCTGGGTGTCCACGAGGACTGGGCGGAGACCGAGTTGGAGCTCGGCAACGCCGGCGCCGTCGCCGAGGACCTGGCCGAACTCGCCGAGCGCCACCCGCTGCGCGAGCGCCTCCAGGCCGCCCGGATGAACGCCCTCCACCTCTCCGGCCGGCAGGCCGAGGCGCTCGCCGTCTACGACACCCACCGCCAGCTGCTCGCCCGGGAGTTGGGCCTGGAGCCGAGCCCCGCGCTGACCGCCCGCTACCGCGAACTGCTGGCCCGCGGCCGCTCCCTGCCCACCGCAGCCCGCCCGGACCGCGGCACCGGCCCGGGCGGCTCCCTGCTGCCCGCCGACACCGCCGACTTCACCGGAAGAACCGACGAACTACGCCAGCTCGTCGACGAGTTGGGCTCCGGCGGCGGACGCGTCGCGGTGCTCACCGGCCCGGCCGGCAGCGGCAAGACCGCGCTCGCCGTACACGCCGGCCACCTGCTCGCCGACCGCTTCCCGGACGGCCGGGTACTGGTCCGGCTGCGCACCGAGGACGGTGCCGCGCGCCCGCTGCCCGAGGTGCTCGCCGAACTCGCCGCCCTCACCGGCCGCCCGGCCGACCGGACCGGCCCCGGCCCCGCCGACCCGGCCCAGCCCGACACCGCCCGGGCCGACACCGCCCGGGCCGCCGCGCTCTGGCGCGCCTCGCTCGCCGGCCGCCGGCTGCTGCTGGTCCTGGACGACGCCCCCGGCGAGGCCGTGGTCCGCGAGCTGCTGCCGGGCTTCGGCCCGAGCGCCGTCCTGGTCACCTCCCGCGGCCAGCTGGCCGGCCTCGCCTCGGTGCGCCGCATCGCCGTCCCGCCGCTCGCCCCCGCCGAGGCCCTGGACCTGCTCGGCCGCATCGTCGGCACCGGCCGGACCGGCGCCGACCGCGCGGCCGCAGCCCGGATCGCGGCCGCCTGCGGGCTGCTGCCGCTCGCCATACGGGTCGCGGGCACCCGGCTGGCCGTGCTGCGCCACCTCCCGCTGGCCGAGTATGCGGCCCGGCTGGAGGACCCGGCGGGCGCCCTGGACGAGCTGGTCGCCGGGGACGTCACCGTCCGGGCCCGGCTGGACTCCGGCTGGCGCGACCTCACCGACCAGGGCCGGCTCGCCCTCGCCCGGCTCGCCGCCCTGCCGCTCGCCCTGCTCTTCACCCTCCCGGAGGCCGCCGCCGCCCTCGGCCGGCCCGAGCGGCTCGCCCTGCGCACCCTGGAGGCGCTCACCGACACCGGGGCGGTCACCTCCCCCACCGGCGAGGTCACCGCCCACGCCGCGCTGTACGCCCTGCCCCGGCTGACCCATCTGCACGCCCGGGAGCGGGCGGTGCGGACCGCCGTCGGGGCACCGCAGACCGCCGTCGCGGCGCCCGCGCGGTCCCCGGAACCCGTGTGACAGCCCCGGGCCCCGCTCACCCCAGGGTCAGCAGGTCCAGCACGTCCGCCCGCTCCGCCCCGCGCCCCTCCGTCAGCCCGGACAGCGCCAGCAGCACCCCGGCCGCGCCCGTGTGCAGGTCCGCCGAGAAACGGCGCAGCCGCATCCCGGGCACCAGCAGCCCCTCCGGCCGGGCCACCAGGTGCCACTGGAGCCTGCCCACCTGCCCGAGCACCGCCTCCCGGGCCGGCGCCCCGCCCAGCCGGTCCAGCGCCAGCGTCAGCCCGACCCGGCCCCGGAACAGCCCCGGCTCCCGGATGAACCCGGGCGCGCAGACCTTCCGCACATCGGCCAGGAAGGCCTCCCCGCCCGGCAGTTCGCCGTGCTCCAGGTACTCCCGCAGCACCAGCGCGATCCCGCTGCTGCCCCGGTCCAGGTAGGCCAGCCTGCGCCCGGACTCCAGCACCTGCGCGGACCCGTCGGGCACCCGGACGCACCGCGCCACCGCCCGCTCCAGCGCCACCCGCCCGGAGTCCAGCAGCCACCGCTCCCCGGTCCGCCGGTACAGCCGCAGCTGGAGCAGCGCGACGCCCGCCAGCCCGTACAGCAGCCCGGCGGCCTCGGGCTCGTCCAGCCCGGGCACCGACCCGCCGCCCAGCACCGCGGCCAACTCCCGTGCGTCGTCCAGCGCGTGGACCAGCTCCCGGGGGCTGTCCAGCGCGTCCGCCAGCCGCAGCCGGGCGAGCGCCGCGCCGGCCCGGCCGCCGAACAGGCCCGCCGCGCGCGCCGGGAGGGCGGTACGGGCGCGCCCGGCCAGCTCCTCGGCCGCCTCCGTCCGGCCGATCCGGGCCAGCGCCAGCGCGATGCCGAGCGGCCCGTCGTACAGCCCGTCGGCGGCCGGGCGGTCGGCCCGCCGGCGCACCGCCGCGACCAGCCAGTCCGCGTACTCCTGCGGCCAGTCGGCCCCGGCGCGGTGCAGCGCGTACAGCACCCCGGCCGCGCCGTGCGACACGCCCGTCCCGCCGTCGGCGAAGCCGGCCACGTCCCCGGGGAAGAGCCGGTCCGGGCGGTCCGGAGTGGCGCCCGCGTGGATGCCCGCGACCAGCTCCCGGCACACCGGGTCGAGCGAGGGCCCGGCCAGCAGCTCCCGGCCGCGCCGCTCGCTCGCCGACTCCACCCGTGCCACCGCCGCGGGCCGCACCGGCCCCTCCTCCGGCCCCAGTCCGAACCACTCCCGCGCCCGCCGTTCCAGCGCCGGGAGCTTGCCCGGGTCGCAGTCGGCGAGCTCCATCACCGGCATCAGCAGCATCAGCCAGGTGGCCCACAGCAGGTAGCGGTCGGCCTCGGCGCCGCCCAGCCCCGGCGGGACGTGCTGCCCGGCGGCGCCGGCCGTCGGCACCCGCCGGTCGTCCAGCTCGGCCGCGTACTCGAAGTCCACCAGCACCACCGACCCGTCCGGCCGGAGCACCACGTTGGCCGGGTGGAGGTCCCCGAACCGCACGCCCCGCGCGTGCAGGGCGTCGAGCGCCTCCGCCAGCCCGTCCACCACCCCGCCCACCCACCGCGCGTACGCGGCGCGCTGCTCGGCGGTGCAGTTCTGGTGCACCAGCGGGTAGCGCCGGATCGCCTCGGCGAACAGCTGGACGCCCTCGATGTGCTCCTGCACCAGGAAGGTGTGCTCCCACACCGTGCGCACCTCGTGCAGCCGGGGCACGCACGCCAGCCCGGCCAGCCGCTCCAGCGCCCACCGCTCGCGCCGCAGCCGGGTCAGGGCGTCCGCCCCGGTGCCGTCCAGCCCGGCGTACGGGCGGGCCTCGCGCAGCACCACCCGCTCGCCCGTGCCGTGCTTCTCGGCCAGGTAGATCCCGCCCGCGTTGGAGACCTGGAGCACCTCGACGATCCGGTACGGCAGCTCCCCGCCGGCCGCCTCCCGGGCGGCCAGGTGCGGGCGCAGCGCCGCCGGCGGCTCGACCCAGGCGGGCAGCCGGAACGCCGGCTCGCGCGGGTCCGGCACCAGCGCGCCGGCCGGGTCCCGCAGGGCCGGGACGGTCCTGCCCCGCGCGTCCCGGCACCAGAGCTCGACGAAGGCCCCGTAGCGGGCGTACACCGGGGCGTCGCCGATCCGCAGGTCGGTGAGCACGTACGGCCCGGGGAAGCCCGCCAGCGCCTCGGCCAACTCCTCCGCCAGGGAGAGGAACTCGCCGTCCGTGGCCGGGTAGACGGTGACGAACTTGCCGCTGCCGCCGCGCCCCGCGTACTTGCCGTTGGCCACCCGCAGCGCCGCCGGGCTGCGCAGGAACTTGAACGCCACCCGGCGGGCGGTGCAGATCCCCGCGACGACGGCCAGCGTCCGCTCGGCGCCGTCCTGCGCCGCCGACACGTGCAGCTTCCAGCCCTGCTCGGGCAGGCGGCCGCCGTCGGGCCGCAGCACCGTCCACAGCCCGCGCTGCTCCCGCCGCCAGCCCTCGGGCGGCTCGCCGAGGCCCAGCGGGTAGCGGCTGTCCCCGTCCCGCAGCCGTCCGGGGGTGTCGTAGTACGTCGGGTCGGCGAGGCAGTAGAGCTGGGTCTCGTGGACGTCGGCCATCGTGGGCCTCCTGTTCCGAAGTCTTCCGGGGTCGTCCGGGAGCGGGCGGTGCGGCGGCGGGCGGTGCGTCAGACGGCGGGGCTGAGCACCGGTCCGCGCCGCACCGGCGGCGCCCAGGTGACCACGGCCGCGCAGAGCGCGATGGCGAGGGCCAGCAGGGCGAAGGTCCGGGTGCCGCCGAGCGAGCCGAGCAGGACGCCGCCGACCAGCGGGCCGAACGGCTGGACCAGGGTGGACAGGAAGCCGGCCGCGCTCTGCACCCGGCCGATCCGGTCGGGCGGCGCGGCGGTCAGCATGCCGGAGACGAAGCCGATGCTGGCGACGGTGGACAGGCACATGCAGACGGCGCAGAGCAGCCCGATCACCAGCGGGGCCCTGGTCAGCACCAGCACCCCGGCGGTGAGCGCGCAGGCCCAGCAGGCGAGCGCGACCAGGCTGCCGTCGCGGGCCCGGGCGGCGAGCCTCGGGGCGAGCAGCGCGCCGGCCAGGGCACCGGCCGCGGTGCAGGAGACGACGGTGCCGCCGCCGAGGCCGGAGCGGCCGCCGTCGGAGGCGACGGCCAGGGTGGTGAACATCAGCGCGCTGAACGCGAAGTTCATCCCGAGGCCGAAGACCAGCAGCAGGGTGCGCAGGTAGGGCCGGTGCCAGAGGAAGGCCAGTCCGGCGGTCAGTTCGGCCCGGCTGAACGCCGGTCCGCCCGTCGTGGCGGGCTTCGCGCGGGTCCGGATCAGCGCCACGCAGACGGTGGACAGCAGCAGGCCGACGCCCTCGGCGAGGAACGGCAGCACCGGGTGCCAGGCGAACAGCGCCCCGCCGCCGAGCGGTCCGGCCAGCCGGGCGGCGGCGCCGCGCGCCTGCATCCGGGAGGAGGCCTCGCGGGCCTGCCCGGTGGGCACCACCGCGCGCAGCAGGGCGCCGGCGGCCGGCCCGTAGACGCTGGAGATCAACGCCCCGGCGGCGGCGACCAGCAGCACCAGCGGCAGCGGGGTGTGCCCGCGCAGCACCGCGACGACCAGGGCGGCGACCGCGAGCAGGCTGAGGACGTCGCAGATCCGCATCAGCCGGCGCCGCTCGATCCGGTCGGCGAGCACCCCGCCGGGCAGCGTGGTGATCAGCAGCGCGCCGACCGAGACGGTGCCGATGGCGCCCGCCCGGGCCGCCGACCCGGTCTCCCGCAGGACCAGCAACGGCAGGGCGATCGAGGCGAGTTGGGAGCCGAGGGAGGCCAGCAGGCCGCCGGCCCAGAGCAGCCGGAAGTCCCGGTTGCGGGAGAGCGGGGTGGGGTCCATGGCCGTCCTCCGTGGTCGGCGGGGGCACCCGGGGGTGCGGATCGGGCCGGGGCGGCCCCGTCTCGGCGGGACCGCCCCGGAAGCCTTGCGGTGACCGAAATGCCGGTGGCCGGTGACCGGTGAACCAGCGACCGGGAACCGGCGGCCGGTGACCGGGTGTCGGCGGCCGGGGGCGGCGGTGCGTCCGCCCCCGCGCACGGCCCGGTGTCCGGGCTCCGGTCAGACCGTGGTCTCGGCGCCGTGGACGTAGCTGATCAGGCTGAAGCAGAGGCCGTCCGAGGACTCGCTCAGGACCTTCATCGCCTGGAGGTCCAGGATGTTGGCGACGTGCGCCTCGACCTCCGGGGTCTCCTCGCCGCTCTCGCCGACGTTCTGCTGCTCCATGTTCTCGGCCATGGTCGAACTCCCTTCCGCACGGGGGTGGTTACGGCTCCGGCGGGCGGCTGCCCGCCGTTGCCGACCACCGTGGCCCGAGCCGCCTGCGCCCGGCTTCGGGGCCGGTTGGAAACCGGTATGGCCGCAGGTCGGAGCGGCCGCGCCGGCCCGCCGGGCCCCGGGCGGGCCCGCCCGGGAGGCTGCCGCACCCCGTCCCACCTGCGGCCATACCGCCTACCAGGCGTTCCCGAACCGGGCCCGAAGCCGCGCCCGCGACCCTGGCCCGGAACGCTCGCGCCCCCGTACCACCGCCCCGCCGCGCACGCCCCGCACCACCGGCCGGCCCGCACCACCGGGCCGCGCCAACCGCCCTGCCGCGCACACCCGTTCCGCTTCGCCGCGCACGCCCCGCACCGCGAAGGACGACCGAAGGACGGCCACCATGCCCTGCCCACTCTGCGCCCAACTCGTCGGCACCAACGACCAGTTCTGCCCCTCCTGCGGCACCCCCCGGGCCGCCGCCCTCGACCTGGCCGCCGAGGAGCGCAAGCTGGTCACGGTGGTCTTCTGCGACCTGGTCGACTCCACCGCCCTGTCCGGCGCGCTCGACCCGGAGACCCTGCGCGAGGTGGTCCTGCGCTACTTCGAGCGGATGCACCGCCGGATCGAGGCGCACGGCGGCACCCTGGAGAAGTTCATCGGGGACGCCGTGATGGCCGTCTTCGGCGTCCCGGTGATCCGCGAGGACGACGCCCACCGGGCGCTGGCCGCCGCGCTCGCCATGCTGGAGGACGTGGAGGACCTCAACACCGAGCTGGACGCCACCCTCGGCGTCCGACTGGACGTCCGGATCGGTGTCAACACCGGCCAGGTGGTGGCGGGTTCGGACGCCTCGGCGCGCCAGGCGCTGATCTCCGGCGAGACCGTGAACATCGCGGCCCGGCTGCAGACCCGGGCCGCCCCCGGCCAGGTGCTGATCGGCCCGCAGACGCTGCGCGCGGCCGGCCCGGCCGCCCAGGTGGACGAGGTCGGCCCGCTGCACCTCAAGGGCAAGGCCGAGCCGGTCACCGCCTACCGCCTGGTCGGCCTCGACGAGGACGACCCGGAGCTGCTGCGTCGCTTCGACGTCCCGCTGGTCGGCCGGGAGCGCGAACTGGCCCTGCTGGACGCCGCGTTGGCCCGGGTGGCGGGCGGCCAGGGGGCCGAGCTGCTGCTGGTGGCCGGCGAGGCGGGCATCGGCAAGACCCGGCTGGTGCGCGACTGGCGCGAGCGGGTCGGCCGGCGCACCGCGCGCTGCGGCACCGCCCGCTGCCGCAGCTTCGGCGGGCAGGGCGTGCTGGCGCCGCTCGCCGAGGCGGTCCGGACCCTGCTGGACGAGCCCGAGGGCGCCGCCCCCGCCGAGGCGCTGGCCCGGCTGGACGAGGCGACGGCGCCGGGCATCGACGCCGGCCGCTCGCTGGAGCTGCTGGCCGCGATCCTGCGCGGCCGCACCGTCGAGCGCCCGGCCGTCCTGGTCCTGGACGACTGCCAGTGGGCCGGCCCGGTGCTGCTGGACGCCGTCGAGCGGCTGGCCGCCGAACTCGGCGCGGCCCCCGTGCTGCTGCTCTGCCTGACCCGCCCCGAGCTCCCGGCCGCCCGCCCGGAGCTGCCGACGCTGCCGGTCGGCGGCCTGTCCTGGGACGAATCCGCCCTGCTGGCCGCCCAATTGACCGAGCTGAGCGCCCACCAGGACGCGGTGCCCACCAGGCTGCTGGAGCGCGCCGAGGGCAACCCGCTGCACCTGGAGGAGCTGCTGGCCGCCCTCACCGAGACCGAGGGCCCCGCGCTGACGGACGAACTGCCGCCCACCGGACGGGCGCTGCTCAGCGCCCAGATCGACGGGCTGGAGCGCGACGAGCGCGCCACCCTCGACCTCGCCGCCGTCCTCGGCCGCGCCTTCACCGCCGCCGAACTCGCCGAACTCGCCCACGGCGGCAGCGACCAGGACGCCTTCGCCGACCCGCAGGACGACGTCTTCACCGGCCCGATCGACGGCCTGCCGGCCGGCCCGTCCACCTGGGTCGACGACACCCCGCCGCGGCTGCACGCCGCGCTGGCCCGGCTGGCCGAGCTGCGGCTGGTCGAACCGACCGGCACCGGCTACCGGTTCAGCAGCGGCCTGGTCCAGGAGTCGGTCTACCAGTCCATGTCCAAGCGGGCCCGCGCCGAGCGCCACGAGCGCGCCGCCGACCTGCCGGCCGTCCGCTCCACCGGGGACGCCGCCGTCGGCGGCCACCTGGAGCGCGCCCACCGCTACCGGCTGGAACTCGGCCTGCTGGACACCCGCACCGACGTGCTGCGCACCCGCGCGGCCACCGCCCTCGGCACCGCCGGGGCCGGTGCGCTGGCCCGCGCCGACCTGCCCGCCGCCACCGACCTGCTGGAGCGCGCGGTGCGGCTGCACTACCCGGGCGAGCGCGCCACCGGCCCGGTGCTGCGCCGCCTCGGCGAGGCCCGGCTGGCGCTCGGCCGCGCCGAGGAGGCGCTGCCCGTCCTCGCCCAGGTGCGGGACGCGGCCGCCGACCCGCTGGACGCCGCGCACGCCCGGCTCGCGCTGGCCGCCCGCGGCCTGCCGCCCGGCCAGGACCAGCCCGCCGCGACCGCCCGCGCCGTGCTGCCGCTGTTCACCGACACCGGGGACGACCTCGGCCAGGCCCGGGCCGGGCTGCGGCTGGCCGAGGAGCACCTGCTGGCCGGCCGCCACACCGAGGCCGAGCAGTTGCTGGACCGGGCGCTCGGCCAGGTCTCCCGCACCGACGCCGAGCTGGACCGGGCCGCCGTGCTGGCCGCGCTGGCCGCCTCGCTGCTGGCCGGCCCCGAGCCCGTCCCGAACGCGACCTTCCGGCTGCGCGCCCTGCTCGCCGAGCACGGCACCGGCCGGCGGACCGTCCGGGTCGCGCTGAACGGCCCGCTGGCCGTCCTGCTGGCGCTGCGCGACCGCCCCGAGGAGGCCGAGCTGCTGCTCGCCGAGGCCAACGGCCTGGCCGGGGAGCTGTCGCTGGCCGAGGCGATGATCGCGCTGCCCGCGCTGACCGCCCAGGCGGCGGCCGCGCTCGGGCAGGGCGGCCAGGCGCTGGACCTGCTCGCCGACGCCGCCGAGATCGCCCGCCACCAGGGCAGCGCCGCCCCGCTGCCGCGCCTCGCCCTGACCACCGCCCGGGTCCTGCTGGACACCGACCGCCCGGCCCAGGCCGCCCGGCACCTGGACGGCGCGGACGCCGTCGCCGCGCTGCCTCCGGTGCTCGCGATCGAGCTGGCCGCGCTGCGCGGCCGGCTCGCCGCCGCCCGGGGCGAGGCCGCGCCGGCGCTGGACCTGACCGCCGCCGCCCTGTCCGCCGCCGAGGCCACCGAGTCGCTGCTGCTCCAGGCGCTGACCGCGCTCGACCGGGCGCACGCCCTGCTGCTGCTCGACCGCCCCGCCGAGGCCGCGGCGGCCGCCGCCACCGCCCGGGACCGGTTCGCCGCCAAGGGCCACCTGCCGGGCGTTCGGCGCGCCGAGCGGCTCGGGGGCACCCGGTGAGCGGCCCGGCCGGCCTCACCTGGAGCCTGCGCGACCGCACCCCCGCCGACCTCCCGGTGCTCGCCGACGCCGTCGCCAGCGACGCCGGGGCATCCGACGCCGGGGGCACCGGCAAGGGCGTCCGGGTCTGCGTGGTCGACTCCGGGATCGAGCCCGACCACCCGCTGGTCGGGCCGGTGCAGGGCTCCTGGGCGGTGGTCAAGGACCCGGTCACCCGGGAGCTGACCGTCCGCCCCGACAGCGCCGGCGACACCTGCGGGCACGGCACCGCCTGCGCGGGCATCATCCGCCGCACCGCCCCGGACTGCGAGCTCTACAGCGTCCGGGTCCTCGGCGAGCGCTTCACCGGCACCGGCGACATGCTGATCGCCGGGCTGCGCTGGGCCGTCGGGCAGGGCTTCGACGTGGTCAACCTCAGCCTCTCCACCACCCGGACCCGCTTCCTGGAGCAGCTGCACGCGATCGCCGACGACGCCTTCTTCGCCCGCACCGCGATCGTCGCCTCCGCCCACAACACCCCGGTGGAGAGCTACCCGTGGCGCTTCTCCTCGGTCATCTCGGTGGGCAGCCACCAGGAGGAGGACCCGGAGCTGCACCTGTACAACCCGGCGCCGCCGGTGGAGTTCTTCGCCCCCGGCCAGAACGTCCGGGTGCCCTGGCTCGGCGGCGCCACCATCCGCACCACCGGCAACAGCTTCGCGACCCCGTACGTGGCCGGGCTCTGCGCCCGCATCCTGTCCCGGCGGCCGAGGCTGACCACCTTCCAGCTGAAGAGCGCGCTCTACCTCACCGCGGCCAACGTCCAGGTCCCTTCCACCCCCACCCCGGAGGCGCCCGATGACCCTCAGCACTGACCCCGCCGTCGACCCGCTGGCCCGCGAGCTGCTCCAGTCCGTGGTGGACGTCGCCCGGGCGATCTTCGGCGCCCAGGCCGGCTCGGTGTGCCTGCTCGACGAGGCGGCCGGGGAGCTGGTCTTCCAGGCCGTCTCCGGCCGGGGCGAGGAGTCGCTGGTGGGCCGCCGCTTCCCGGCCGGCCGGGGGATCGCCGGCTGGGTGGCCGCCTCGGGCGAGCCGATGGTGGTGGACGACCTGGGCGCCAACCGCACCTTCGACCGGGACTTCGCCGAGTCCACCGCGTACGTCCCGACCGCCCTGATGGCCGCCCCGCTCACCCACGGCAGCCGGGTGCTCGGCGTCCTGGAGGTGCTGGACCCGGCCCCGCAGGCCCGCGCCAGCCTGCCCGAGCTGGACCTGCTGGCCATGTTCGCCCGTCAGGCCGCCGCCGCCCTGCGGGTGATCGCCGAGCGCTCCCCCGCCCCGGAGGCGGCCCCCGACCGGGCCGCCGCCCTCGGTCTGCTCGCCGACCTGGAGGAGCTGCTGCGCCGTCAGCCCTGACCGGGCGCGCCGTCCAGCCGGGCGAGCTGCCCGCGCTCCAGCGCCGCGTACACCGCGCCGTCCGGGGCGACGGCGATGCCGTGCGGCTCGGCGCCCCCGCCCGGGAGGGGGTGGCCGCCGAGCCGCCCGTCCGGGCCGAGCACCCCGATCCGGCCGGCGCCCCACTCGGTGAACCAGAGCCGGCCGTCCGGCCCGGCCGCGATCGCGTGCGGGCGGGCCGCGCGGTCGGCCAGCGGGTACTCGGTCACCTCGCCGTCCACGGTGATCCGCCCGACCAGCCCGCCGCCGATGCCGACGTACCAGAGCGCGCCGTCCGTCCCGGCGGTGATGCCGACCGGCGCGGTGCCCCCGGTGGGCAGCCCGTGGACGGTCACCCGGCCGTCCACGGTGATCCGGGCGACGGCGTCGGCCTGGTTGAGCGTGCACCACAGCGCCCCGTCCGGCCCGGCCGTGATCAGCGACGGGAAGGCCCCGGCGAGCGGCAGCGGGAACTCCGTGACCTCACCGGCCACGGTGATCCGCCCGATCCGGCCGGCGTTCAGCTCGGTGAACCAGAGCGCCCCGTCGGGCCCGGCGGCGATCCCGTACGGCCCGGCCTCCTCCGTCGGCAGCGCGTAGGACGTCGCCGTCCCGTCCACGGTGATCCGACCGATCCGGTGGTCCCGCATCCGGCTGAACCAGAGCGCCCCGTCCGGCCCCGCCGTGATCACCGCGGGCCCGCACTCCGGCGCGCCGAGGCCGAAGCGCTCGACCGTCCCGTCCGCGGCCAGCCGCCCGATCTCCCCGGCGTGCACCAGGGTGAACCACACGCCCCCGTCGGGCCCCACGGCCACCCCGTACGGCCCGGCCCCCGCCTCGGCCACCTCGAACAGCTCCACGCAACCCCTCCGCATCACTATCGCGACTTAAATCGCATTAGTGATGCTCGCACAACGGTTCACGACCCGGCAACCGACTTCTCCCGCGCGTCCGGGTCCCCCCGCAGCACCGAGATGACGCCCATCACGGCGGCGCAGACCGGCACCGCGAGCAGGGCGCCGATGATCCCGGCGATGCCCGAGCCGGCCACCACGGCGACCATGATGGTGGCCGGATGCAGCTCCACCGTCCGGCTCTGGATGACCGGCTGGAGGACGTTGCCCTCGATCATCTGCACCGCGAGCACCACGCCCAGCGCCCAGAGCGCCGTACCGAACCCGCCGTCGGCGAGCGCCACCAGCACGGCCACCGTGCCGGACAGGAAGGCCCCGACGAAGGGGATGTAGGCGCCCATGAAGACCAGCGCGCCGAGCCCGGGCGCGCCCGGCACCCCGAGGGCGATCAGGCCGATGGTGATGAAGCCCGCGTCGATCAGCGCGATCAGGGTGGTGCCCCGCATGAACCCGGCCATCGCGTCGAAGGCCCGCTCCGCGCAGGCGATCACCGTCGTGGCGCTGCGCTCGGGCAGGTAGGAGCGGATGGCGTCGCCGGTGCGGTGGCCGTCCCGGAGGAAGAAGAACACCAGGGCCAGCGCCAGCACCCCGCCGGTGATCAGCTGGGTGAGCAGGCCGAGCCCGGAGAGCACGCCGTTGGTGAGGGTGGAGACCAGCGAGTTGGTCTCGCCCTTGGCGTTGTCCAGGCCGTGCCGGATCTTCGCCCCCAGCGGGCCCAGCCAGTCGGCCAGCCGCTGCCCGGCCTCCTGGAGCGAGGAGGCGATCTGCGGGGCGCTGTGCACCAGCGAGTTGACCAGCAGCGCGATCACCCCGCTGACCGCGACCACCAGCACCACGCAGGTCAGCCCGGCCGCCAGGCTCCGGCTCACGCCCCGGCCCACCAGCCACGGCACCACCGGGTAGAGCAGCGAGGCCCCGAGCAGCGCCAGGACGAACGGCACGGTCGCGGCCCGCAGTTCGACCAGCGCGAAGACCACCAGCGAGGCGACGGCGATCAGCAGGATCACCGCCACCGACCAGGCCGCCGCCTGCCGCAGCCCGGGCGGCAGCATCAGGTACGGCCTGCGGTCGTCCGGCTGCCGCTGCTCGCCGGGCGCGCGCTCCACGGACACGGCCACCTCCGCCGGGGGTCGTCGACGATTCCGAACCGCCCCAGCTCAGCAGAGGTTCCGACGGGCCGCGCGGCGGATCGGCCGGGAGCACCCGAACGGGCGACCCGGGCGCCCTCCGGCCGAGCACCGCTCCGGTCAGCCGCGGCCGTCCAGCACCGAGCGCAGGACGCCGATCCGGTTGGAGGTGATGGAGGCGACCCCGGTGTCGCGCAGCCGGCGCATGGTGCGGCGCAGGTCGGCGGTCCAGGTGGAGACGGCGAGCCCCCGCTCCGCCGCGGCGGCCGTGAACTCGGGGGTGACCAGGCCGAACGGCGGGTTGAGGTAGCGCGGGCGCAGGTCGTCCAGCAGGGCGCGCACCGGCATCCGGGGCTGCTTCCAGGTGAGCGCGATCTCGGCGTCCGGGCTCAGTTCGCGCACCGCGAGCATGGCGGTGGTGGGGCCGCAGAAGGCGACCGCCGCCTCGGCGCCGAGCCCGGTGACGACCGACCAGGCCGCGGCGGCCGGGCCCGCGTCGTCCAGGTCGATCAGCAGCCGGCGGCCCTCGACGGCCGTCACCGCCTTGACCGCCTCGGCCAGGGTGGGGACGGCGAGCGGCCCCTGCCGCAGCTCCTCCAGCTGGTCGGCGGTGACCCGGTCGATCGACCGCGCGTCGCCCCAGAGCCGCTCCAGGGTGCGGTCGTGCAGCAGGACGGGCACCCGGTCGCGGGTGAGCTGGACGTCCACCTCGACGGCGTCGGCCCCGGCGGCGAGCGCGGACTCGACGGAGGGCAGGGTGTTCTCGCGGAACCGGTACGGGTCGCCCCGGTGGGCGACGGCCAGCGGCTTGGCGGCGAGCGTTCCGGCGGCGAGCGGCTTGGCGGCGGCGTTCATCGGATCCTTCCGGCGAGCCAGGGGGTGAGGCTGTGGACGCCGATGCCCTCGCGGTGGCTCGGTTCCCCGGGGACGGTGACGATCAGCGTGGTGGACGGCGGGAAGGTGCGCGCCTTGACGTGCACCAGGTCGGACCAGACGGCGTTCAGGAAGCCGGGGACGCGGTCGCGGTCGACGTCGAAGGCGATGCCCTCGACGGTCACGGCGACCTCGTCGTGGGTGAACAGCCGGACGGTGACGGCGGGGCGGCCGTCGAACTCCAGCAGCGCCTCGTGCGGGATGGCGTCCAGTTCCCCGAGCGAGCCGCCCGAGCCGCCCGGACCGTCCGGGCCGACCAGCCCGGCGAAGGTCTGGTCGCGGCCGATGTCGTGCTGGGCGCGGACGCTGCGGCCGTGCCGGGCGGCCACGGCCTCGATCGCGAGCACGGCGCTCTGGGTGGTCGGCAGGTGCGGGGGTGGCATCCGGGCGCCTCTCGGTTCGTTCCGGGACTCGTACGAAGGGGGTTGCAGGGGGCTGCGGAGGGATCCGCGGGGATCCACCGGGCCGGCTAGCGGCGTTCGATCATCACATTGGTGGACTTGATGACCGCCGTGGCGGGCGCACCGGGGACCAGGTTGAGCTCCACCGCCGAGTCCCGGCTGATCAGGGACACCACCCGGAACGGCCCGGCCTGGATCTCCACCTGCGCGGCCACGTCGCCCAGCACCACGTCGGTGACGATCCCCGGGAAGCGGTTGCGCGCCGAGGACGGCCGGCCCTCCGCCTCGGCGTTCTCCGGCCGGGCCAACTCCCGAGCGAAGGCGGCGAGTTCGGCCCCCGGGATGATCCGGTGCCCGTGCTCGTCCCGCGCGGCGGCGACCCGCCCGGCGTCCACCCAGCGCCGCATGGTGTCGGCGCTGACGCCGAGCAGCGCCGCGGCCTCGCCGATGCGGTACGGGTTGGCCGGCACCTCGGGCTGGCCCATGTGCGTCTCCTGACGGTGGTTCGGGTTCTCGGGGCGGGCGCCCCCGCGCCATCCTGCCGTACCGGCGGTACGGACGATCATGTGAGGGCCGCCCCCACGGCATACCTTATGGCTCGCCGAAGAGGTCGCGCCGTGCCGCGTCCCCGGCGGTGAGCACCGCCCCGGCGAGCACCGCGCCGCCGCCCGCCGTACCGGCCCGCACCTCGGTGCTCAGCGGGGAGAGCAGCGCCAGCCGCCGCTCGACCCGGCCGGCCAGCTCCGGCCCGCCGGCCCGGCCTATCTCGCCGCCGAGCACCACGCAGCCGGGGTCCAGCACCACGCAGACGCTCGCCGCGCCGATCGCGATCCGCTCGGCCAGCTCGTCCAGGAAGCCCCCGCCCGCCTCGCCGGCCGCGAGGGCGGCCCGGACGGCGGCCTCGGCGGCGGGGGCGTCCCCGGCCGGGTCGGCGGGCAGCCCGTGGGCGCGGGCCAGCGCGCAGATCGCGGCGCTGCCGACCAGGCCGTGGAAGCCGCCCTCGCAGCTGTCGGCGCTGGGCAGGCCGACGGTGCCGGGGACGGGCAGGAAGCAGATCTCGCCGGTGCCGCCGGAGAAGCCCCGGCGCAGCCGCCCGTCCAGGATCACGGCGGCGCCGACGCTGTGGCCCAGCCAGAGCAGGACGAAGGTGTCGCGGTCGCGCGCGGCGCCGACCCGGTACTCGGCCCGCCCGGCGAGGTTGACCTCGTTCTCCAGGATCACCTCGGTGCCGGGCAGCCGCCGCAGCTCGGCGAGGAGTTCGGCGTGCCAGGCGGGGAGCTTGCCGGTGCTCTGCAGCCGCCCGGTGGCCGGGTCGACCAGCCCGGGGGCGCCGACCGCGACGGTGTGCAGCCGGTCGACGCCGGCGCCGCGCGCGGTCTCCAGCAGGGTCGCGACGATCTCCGCGGCGGTGTCCGGCCCGCCGTCGCCCTCGACCGGGACCTCGGCGGTGGCCAGGCTGCGCCCGGCCAGGTCGGCGACGACCAGGCTGACGCCGCCGGAGCGGACGTCGAAGGCGGCGAGGTGGGCCCGGGAGGCGACCAGCGCGTAGAGCCGGGCGTTGGGGCCGCGCCGCTGTTCCCCGCGCTCGCCGACGACGGCCACCAGGCCGGTGCGCTGGAGCCGTTCGAGCAGGTCGGCGACGGTCGGCCGGGACAGGCCGGTGAGGCCGCGCAGCTCGGTCGCGGTCAGCGGACCCTGTTCGAGCAGGAGGTTGAGTGCCAGCCGGTCGTTGATCGCCCGGGCGGTGCTCGGCGTGGCCGTACGCGCGATGGTCATGGCGGATCATCCTTCCAGAGTGTTTCTATCAGGGTCCCTTCCTGATAGTTTATCGACCGTCACAGGGCACTGTCGCGCCCCACACCGCGCGACCGGGAGGGAACACCCCATGAACGGGACCACCGCGCCACCACCGCCACCGCCGGAACCGCTGAGCGCACCCCGCCGGGCCCGGGCCGGCATCGCCCTGGTCTTCTGCGTGCACGGGGCCGTCAGCGGCAGCTTCGTCACCCGCATCCCGTGGCTCCAGGACCGCCTCGACCTCTCCACCGGCCAGCTCGGCCTGGCCCTGGTCATGCCCGCCATCGGCTCCTCCCTCGCCATGCCGCTGGCCGGCCGCTTCGTGCACCGCTACGGCGGCCGGGCCGCGGTGCGCGGGCTGATCTCGCTCTGGTGCCTGGCCCTCGCCCTGCCCGCGCTCGCCCCCTCGCTGCCGGTGCTGTGCGCGGCCCTGCTGGTGTACGGCGCCGCGGCCGGGATGGCGGACGTCGCGATGAACGCCCAGGGCGTGGAGATCGAGGAGCGGCTCGGCCGCTCGATCATGTCCGGGCTGCACGGGATGTGGAGCGCGGGCGGCCTGCTGGCCTCCGCCTTCGGCATCCTCGCCGCCCACCTGGACCTCGACGCCAGGCTCCAGCTGGCCGTCACCGCGCTGGTCCTGCTCGCCCTCGCCCAGCCGGTCTGCCGCGGCCTGCCCGACATCCGGGCGCACGAGGGCGCGGAGGAGCCGCCGCGGTTCGCGCTGCCGCCGCGCAGCTCGCTGGTGATCGGGCTGGTCGGCTTCTGCGCGGTCTTCGCCGAGGGCGCCTCGATGGACTGGAGCGGCGTCTACCTGCGGGACGTCACCGGCGCCTCGGCCACCGTCGCCGCCGCCTCGTACACCGCCTTCTCGCTCACCATGGCGGTCAGCCGGCTCGCCGGGGACGCGGCGATCCGCCGGCTCGGCGCCGTCCGCACCACCCGCGTCGGCGGCGCCGTGGCCACCGTCGGCGGCCTGCTGGTGGTCGCCGCCGACAGCCCGGCGCTGGCCATCCCCGGGTTCGCCCTCCTCGGCATCGGCATCGCGGTGATCGTCCCGCTCGCCTTCGCCGCGGCCGGCCGGATCGGCAGCAACCCCAGCCAGGCCATCGCGGGCGTCGCCACCGTCACCTACACCTCCGGCCTGATCGCCCCCGCGGTCATCGGCGCCCTCGCCCAGGCCACCTCGCTGACCGTCTCCTTCGGACTCGTCACCGCGCTCGCCTTCGCCCTGCTGCTGAGCGCCGGGGCGCTACGGCTGGCCGAACGGAATTCCGGCGGCGAGAACGTGACCGCAACGTCACCGGAAAAGCCTTCCGGAAAAGATCTCTCCACGATATGATGGTGAATTCCTGAGGGAATTCCCCGCTAAAGTCTCGAACCGCCGGGCGCGCCGCGTCCGGCGGTTTTCGTGCTCCGCGAGAGGGATTCCCCGTGTGCTACGACCCGGACGCCGCCCCGCCCGCCCTCGGTCCCGCCCCGTGGCCGCTGGCCGAGGCCGCCCCACTGACCCTGACCTCGGCCGACGGCACCCGGTTCGGCGCCTTCCTGGCCCGCCCGGAGGTCGCCACCGGCGTCGGCGTGCTCGTCCTGCCGGACAACAGGGGCCTTTCCCCGTTCTACCGGCAGACCGCCGCCCGGCTCGCCGAACAGGGCCACCCGGCACTCGTCCTCGACTATTACGGCCGCACCGCCGGAGCCTTCCCGGAAAAGCGCCCGGCGGAATTCGGCGAACTGCCGGACCTGCTCCCCCACCTGCTCGCGCTCACCCCCGAGGGGCTGGACGCCGACATCACCGCCGCACTGGAACGGCTGCGCGCCGCCGGGCCCGCCGAGGTGGTCGCGCTCGGCTTCTGCTTCGGCGGCCGGCAAGCCTTCCGGACGGCCGCGCCGCGCTTCGGCCTGGCCGGCGCGGTCGGCTTCTACGGCTACCCGGACACCCTCCACGGCGCTCCCGGGCCGACCCAGCTCGCGGCGGAGCTGACCGCCCCGGTCCTCGCCCTCTGGGGCGGTGCGGACGAGCACATCCCGGCCGCCGCCGTCGAGGCCTTCGACGCCGCGCTCACCGCGGCCGGCTGCCCGCACACCTTCGTCACCTATCCGGGGGCGCCGCACAACTTCTTCGAGCTCGCCGCGGTCGACCACGCCGACGCGGCCCGGGACGCGTGGCAGCGCCTGCTGGGCTTCCTCGCCCGGCCGCGCTGAACCCGGATCCCGGCCCTGCCCCAGGCCTTGGACCGGGGCGTGGACGGCGGCGGGGCCGGGGCCCGGGACCGGTTAGGCTCGGGCGGTGTTCGAGCCCGATGCCGTTCCCGTCCCGCCCCTCGCACCGCAGGTGCCCGCCGTCGCGCCGCGTTCCCCGTGGTGGCGGTTCGCCCTGCTGGTCGCGGCGCTCGCGGCGGCGGCCGGCTCGCTCCTGCTGTGGAGCCCGACGGAGCTGCTGTCCGGCGGGCTGGCGGACCGGATGCCGGGCTACTGGTTCGGCCCGCTGTTCGCCCTGGTCTACGCGGTGGGGACGCTCGCCTTCGTGCCCCGGCCGGCCCTGAACGCCGCGGCCGGGCTGCTGCTCGGCATCCAGCAGGGCGTGCTGCTGGCGGTGCTCGGCACCACGGTCGGCGCCGCCCTGGCCTTCGTGCTCGGCCGGGGCCTCGGCCGCGAGGCGCTCCGCCCGTACCTGCGCGGGAAGGTGCTCGGGACGCTGGACCGGCGGTTCACCGAACAGGGCTTCCGCAGCGTGCTGGTGCTGCGGCTGCTGCCCGGCATGCCGTTCCAGGCGGCCAACTACGGCGCGGCCTTCTCCGGGGTCCGCTTCCTGCCCTTCGTGCTCGCCACCGCGATCGGCGTGGTGCCGACCACGGCCGTGTACGTCACGGCGGCGGCCAGCGCGGGCCGGCCGGGCTCGGCGGCCTTCCTGCTGTCGGCGGGGGTGATCGCGCTGCTGGTGCTGGGCAGCGTGGTGGGCCTCTGGCGGGCGGCCCGGACCCGCCGCCGGGCGACGGCCGGCTGAACCCGGCCCGTCCGTCCGCTCCGACTCCCCCAGCCCGGCCCACCAGGACAAAATCGTTCGCGCCGGTGCGCCGCCGGAGGCCAGGATGGCGCGCATGACTGCACCGGACCCGCGGGTGGACCCGCCGATGACGGCCGACGAGGCCGCCACCCTGCACGCCTTCCTCGACTACCACCGCGACACCCTCGCGCTGAAGACCGAGGGCCTGACGGACGACCAGCTGCGGCTGCGCTCCGTCCCGCCGTCCAACCTCTCGCTGCTGGGCCTGGTCCGGCACATGGCCGAGGTGGAGCAGTACTGGTTCCAGTCCGTCCTGCTCGGCCAGGAGAACGCCGAGGGGCACTTCTGGACCAAGGAGAACGAGGACGGCGACTTCGACGACGTCGACACTGCCGACGTCGCGGCCGACTTCGCCGTCTGGCGCGCCGAGGTCGAGGCCGCCCGCAGCGCCGCCGCCGGCCTGCCGCTGGAGACCGTCGGCAAGAAGCCGCGCCGCGGCCAGCCGGTGACGCTGCGCTGGATCCTCACCCACATGATCGAGGAGTACGCCCGACACAACGGCCACGCGGATCTTCTGCGCGAATTGATCGACGGATCGACCGGCGAGTGACCCTGCGGGTGACACCGCGGGTGAAATCGTTTCCGCATTGTTGACAGAAGGTCAATTACGCCGTGACCGCGACCGATAAGGTCAACGCGCGCAACCGTACGGCGCTGCGCCGCGTCAGTGGGAGTGCCCGGGTTCGCCCGGGTTTCCGGCGCGGCACGACTCGTACGGGGGTTGCGAGCGGGCACGGGACCGGTGAACAGTGCGATACTCGGACAGTTCCGACGAGTGGATGACGTGTCAAGAACGGCACGCACCCCCGGGGGACCAGGACGGGACGAGGCAGGGAGGCGCGGCATGGGAGCACTTCGCGACGAGCACCACAACGGGTGGCTGATGCCCTCGGGGAACTACCCGGCCGCGGTGTACGACGACGAGTGGGTCGATCAGGAGACGGTTCCGGCCGCCCCCGCGCCCACGAAGATCGTCTCCCTGCGGCCGACGGGCTTCGAGGCGGCCCGGACGGTCGGTGAGCACATCCGGGCGAGCATCCCGGTGGTCATGGACCTCACCGAGATGTCGGAGGCCGAGGCCAAGCGCATGGTCGACTTCGCCTCCGGGCTGATCTTCGGCACCCGGGGCGGCATCGAGCGGATCGCCCGGAGGGTCTTCCTGCTCACCCCGGCCGACGTCGAGGTCATGGTGATCGACCGCCCGATGGACGACACCGGCTTCTACAACCAGAGCTGAGCCGCCGCCCCGCGAGGGCTCACAGGCACCCCGGAACCGGGGACGGTACACCACCGTCCCCGGTTTTTTGCTGCCCGTGCACCGAGATCCCGCGCATCACCTGAGAGCTCGAACAAAAGAATGAGACATCGGTGTCTCATGTGAACTAGACTCGATCCATGGCCACCGACCGCGACACCGTCCTCGAAGCCGCCGTCGGCGTGCTCTCCCGCCGCCCGACCGCCCACCTGGACGAGATCGCGCGCGCCGCCGGCATCAGCCGCGCCACACTGCACCGGCTCTTCCCGGGGCGCGACGCGCTGATCCGCGAGGTCGGCCTGCTCGGGCTGCGCCGGTTCGCCGCCGCACTGGACACCGCCGAGGTCGAAGAGGGCGACGCCGAGGCCGCGCTGCGCCGTCTGGTGGACGCCTCCGTGCCGGACGCCATGCTCTGCGCCTTCCTGGCCGGAGAGAACCAGCTCTACGAGAACGACGACATCAACGACCTCTGGGAGGTCCAGATCGCCCGGCTGCACGCGCTCTTCCTGCGCGGCCAGCAGCAGGGCGTGTTCCGCATCGAGCTGAGCGCCGCCTGGCTGAGCGAGGCCTTCTTCGACCTGGTGGCCGGCGTCGGCTGGTCCATCCAGGACGGCCGGCTCGCCCCGCGCGACGCCGCCTTCTCGCTCGCCGAGCTGTTCCTCGGCGGCGCGCTGCGCAGACCGGACGCGCGGACGCCCGTTCCCATCGGCGTGGGCACCACTGCCGTCACCACCCCCATCCACAGCACCGCCGACCACAGGCCGGACACCGATACACCATGAACACCCTGACCGCCCGCCAGCGCTGGACCGGCCTCGCCGTCCTCGTCCTGGCCGTGACCGTGGTCGCCCTGGACGCGACCGTCCTCTCCCTCGCCATCCCGTCGATCAGCGAGACGCTGCGCCCCAGCGGCACCCAGCTGCTCTGGATCGGCGACTCCTACTCCTTCGTGCTGGCCGGCCTGCTGGTCAGCATGGGCGCCCTGAGCGACCGGATCGGCCGCAAGAAGCTGCTGCTGGCCGGCTCCGCCGCGTTCGGCGCCGCCTCGCTGCTGGCCGCCTACGCGCCGAGCGCCGGCTGGCTGATCGTGGCCCGCGCCCTGCTCGGCGTGGCCGGGGCGACGATCATGCCCTCCACGCTCTCGCTGATCCGCGGCCTCTTCCCGGACGACCGGGAGCGGGCCACCGCGATCGGCATCTGGGGTGCGGCCGCCACCGCCGGGGCCGCCCTCGGGCCGGTGGTCGGCGGGGTGCTGCTGGAGCACTTCTGGTGGGGTTCGGTGTTCCTGCTGAACATCCCGGTGCTGATCCTGCTGCTGGTGTTCGGCGCCTGGCTGCTGCCGGAGTCCAAGGACCCGAAGCCGGGCCGCTGGGACGTGCTGAGCGTCGTCCTGTCGATGGCCGGCGTGATCGGCGCGGTGTACGCGGTCAAGGAGGCCGCCGCGCACGGCGTGGACCGCTGGGACGTGCCGGTCGCCTTCGTGCTGGGCACCGCCGCGCTGTTCGTGTTCGTCCGCCGCCAGCTGCGGCTGGAGACCCCGCTGCTCGACGTCCGGCTGTTCCGCGACCGGCGGTTCACCGCGGCCGTGTCGGCCTCGTTGATCTCCCTGATCGGGCTCTCCGGCGTGATCTTCGTGGTCTCGCAGTACCTCCAGCTGGTCCGCGGCTACCAGCCGCTCCAGGCGGGCCTGGCCGAACTGCCGGCCTTCGCGGGATCGGTGGTCGGCGGCCTGCTGACCGCCCTGATCGCCCGCCGCTACGGTGCCCGCAAGGCGCTGACGGCCTGTCTGCTGGCGATGGGTCTGGGCGTGGGCGCGCTCGGCTGGCTGGAGCAGGACACCACCTACCTGCTGCTGGCCGCCTCCTTCCTGCTGGTCGGGACGGCCGAGGGCGTGGTCTACACGCTCGGCGCCGACCTGGTGCTGAACGCCGCGCCCGCCGACAAGGCCGGCGCCGCCTCGGCGGTCTCGGAGACGGCGTACGAGCTGGGCACCGCGCTCGGCATCGCGCTGGTGGGCTCGGTGGTCGGCTCGATCTACGCGAACGGGCTGGCGGTCCCGGCCGGGACGGACCCGGCGGCCGCCGCCCGGGCGGGCGAATCGCTGGGCTCGGCCGTCGAGACGGCGCAGGGCCTCTCGCCGGAGCTCGCCCAGCCGCTGCTGGCGAGCGCCCGGGAGTCCTTCGTCCACGGCATGAACAGCGCCGGGCTGCTGGCCGCCGCGCTGCTGGTCGGCGCGGCCGTGATGGCCTGGCGGCTGCTCCGCGGGCTGTCCGAGCCGACGGCCGGGGCGGAGACGGGCGCCGGGACCGGCCCGGAGGGCGCCGTCGACGTGTCGGCCACGCAGCCGAGCGTCAAGGCGTAACAGCGCACCGAGAACGGCCGTTCCCCCCGGGGGAACGGCCGTTCTCGTGTACGGAACCACCGTTCCTTACGGGACCTACGAGACCCCGAAGGGCAGCTCCAGCTCGGCCCAGACCACCTTGCCGTCCCGGGTGAGCCGGCTGCCCCAGCGCTGGGCCAGCTCGCTGACCAGGAACATCCCGCGCCCGCCCTCGTCCTGCTCGGCGAACGGGCGCAGCTGCGGGGTCTGGCCGCCGGCGTCGGAAACCTCCAGGGTGAGCACCCGGTCGCGGAACAGCCGCAGCCGGCGCGGGGCGTCGGCGTGCAGCAGGGCGTTCGTGACCAGCTCGCTGACCAGCAGCTCGGCGTAGTCGGTGAGCGCGGCCAGGCCCCAGGCCTCCAGGGTGGCGCGGGTGAAGCGGCGGGCCCTGCCGGGCAGCCGGCCGCCGCCGGACAGCGGCAGGGTGGCGACCCGGTCGGCGGGCAGCGGCAGCACCCGGGCCATGATCATCGCGATGTCGTCCTCGGTGCCGTCGGTGACCAGCGCCGCGAGGACGGCGTCGCAGTTCTCCTCCAGGGTCCGGCCGGGGCCGGAGAGGGTGCGGGCGAGCCGGTCGATCCCGGTGTCCAGGTCCTCGCCGCGCCGCTCGACCAGGCCGTCGGTGTAGAGCGTGACCATGCCGCCCTCGGGGATGGTGAACTCGATCGACTCGAAGGCCACCCCGCCGACGCCCAGCGGCACCCCGGGCGGCACGTCCACCCTGGCGGCGGTGCCGTCGGGGGCGACCCGGACCGGCGGCAGGTGCCCGGCCGAGGCGACCTGGACGGTGCGCTCCAGCGGGTCGTACACCGCGCAGATGCAGGTGGCGAACTGGCCCTCGCCGATTCCCGAGGCGGTCTCGTCCAGCCGGGTGAGGACCTGCTCCGGCGGCATGTCGAGGGTGGCGAGGGTCCGGGCGACGGTGCGCAGCTGGCCCATCGTGGCGGCGGCCCGGATGCCGTGGCCCATCACGTCGCCGACCACCAGGGCGACTCTCCCGCAGGACAGCGGCACCACGTCGAACCAGTCGCCGCCGACCTCGCTGACCACGCTGCTGGGCAGGTAGCGGTAGGCGATCTCCAGGCCGAGGGTGCGGTGCACCTCCTGCGGCAGCAGGCTGCGCTGGAGGGTGAGGGCGGTCTCCCGCTCGCGGCGGTAGAGCCGGGCGTTGTCGAGGGCCAGCGCGGTGCGGGCGACCAGTTCCTCGGCGAGGGCGACGTCGGCGGCGGTGAACGGCTCGGGGTTGCGCATCCGGATGAACTCGGAGCCGCCGAGCACCATGCCCCGGG
The DNA here is from genome assembly GCF_053597855.1 of Kitasatospora sp. NPDC001225. Lineage (NCBI taxonomy): Bacteria > Bacillati > Actinomycetota > Actinomycetes > Kitasatosporales > Streptomycetaceae > Kitasatospora > Kitasatospora sp. NPDC001225. The sequence goes on along the minus strand of NZ_JBSFJC010000022.1, from coordinate 24,574 downwards.
CGGTGATCGGCACCATCAGGTACGAGTGGATGCCCGCCGCCATCCCGGGGGCCACCCGGTCCTCGCTGGAGACCAGCCCGCGCAGCACGTCCTCGTCCACGTGGGTGCGCAGCAGCGGCTTCCCGGCGCGCAGGCACTGGGTGTAGCTGCGGTCGGGGGCGTACTCGGAGGTCTCGCCGACCACGTCCACGGCGTGCGCGAGGCCGCTCTCGTAGGACTCCCCGACGGCGACGGCGCGGAGCGTGACGTTCCGGTCGGAGGGGATCGCGGTGGGCTCGGCGCCGCGCAGCACCGGCTCCAGCAGGTCGACGGTGGCGAAGTCGGCGAACCGGGGGACGACGGCCTCGATCAGTTCCTCGGCGGTGCGCTGGAGGTCGAGGGTGGTGCCGATCCGGGCGGTCGCCTCGGCGATGGTGGCGAGCCGTTCCTGGGCCCGGGCGGCGCGGGCCTCGGCCTGGAAGCGCTCGGTGACGTCGATGATCGAGGAACAGACCCCGAAGATCCGGCCGGTGGAGTCCTCGAGCCGGAAGTAGGAGGCGGACCAGGCGCGGTCCCGCCGGGGGTCGCCGGGGACCCGGCCGTGCGAGCGGGCGTCGACGACGGGCTTGCCGGTCTTGAGCACCTGGCGCATGATCTGCTCGATCTCGGCGCTGTTGATGCCGGGCAGGACGGCGGATATCCGGCGGCCGAGGTGGGCGGCGACGGGCACCCCGTTCATCCGGGCGAGTGCCTCGTTGATCCGGATGTAGCGCAGTCCGGTGTCGTAGACGGCCATGCCGATCGGCGAGCGGCCGAAGATGCCGTCCAGGACCGCGAGGTCGGCCTCGACGGCGTGCAGGGCGCGGGTGTCGGAGGCGGTGGCGAGCAGCAGCAGGGTGCCGGCCGGGCCGGCTATCGGGTAGGTGCGGAACTCCAGCTCGACCTTGTGGCCGTCGCGGTGGCGCACCGGGAAGACGCCGGACCAGCCGCTGCCGGTCATGATCCGCTGGAAGAGGCCGAGCACCTCGGAGCGGTCGGACCCGTCGGTGAGCAGCTGGGCGGCGTAGCTGCCGACGGCCTCCTCGGCGGAGTAGCCGAGCAGGGCCTCGGCGTCCTCGCTCCAGTGCAGGATCAGTCCGTCGTCCTGGAGCAGCGCCGTCGCGAGCGGGACGAGCCGGTGGCCTTCGGGGTTCGCGCCCTCGGGACGTACCGGGGCACGGCCCGGTGCCGGGTCGGCGGCGGTCGCGTCCCACTCGTGTCCGTGCATGATCAGGCAGCACCCCGGTTCGGCTCGTGCCCGGCCGGGTGGGCCTCGCGGTCGGTGCCGGCCGGGATTCTTCTCCAGACTGCACGGACATCGGCCGCCCGGCGACCCCTTTGGTCAGGGGGCGTCCGGTCGCTCCGGGTGTACGGGCGTCATGGGCGTACCGGCCGCAGCGTACTCTCCAGAACGCCCGCCCACTGCCGGATCACGCCGGAACGTCGGTGGCTGTCGTCGGTGAGCAGGTTGGCGAGGCCCAGTCCGCGGGCGAGGTCCAGCGTGGCCTGCACGGATTCGCGCACCCCGGGGCGGCTCTCGTCGGCGTCCAGGAACTCGACGGCGGCCCGGTGGGCCTCCCGGCCGACGTGGCCCTCCAGGGCGATGATCCGCTCGCGCAGCGCCTCCTCGGTGGCGGCGGCGGTCCACAGGTGCAGGGCGGCGCGGAACAGCGGGCCGGTGTAGAGCCGCACGATCATGTCGACCACGGCCCCGGTGCGGTCGGGGCCGGCGGTCGGCAGCTCGTCCGCGTGGGCGCGGACGGCTGCCAGCCGCTCGGCGGTGACGTGCTCGACGGCCGCGGTGAAGAGGTCCTCGCGGGTCGGGAAGTGGTGCTGGGCCGCGCCCCGGGAGACCCCGGCCCGTTCGGCGACGACGGTGACGGTGGAGCCGTGCCAGCCGAGCTCGGCCAGGCAGTCCACGGCCGCCGCGAGCAGCCGGGCCCTGGTCGCTCGGCTGCGGTCCTGCTGCGGGGTGCGGGCGGCGGGGTGGCTGGTCATGGCGGCGGGCGGTTCCTGTTCCGGTCGGGGCGCGGCGGGTGCCGGTCGGGGCGCGGCGGGACGATCCTCACAGACGCGCCCCGGTCCCCGGCCGCCGGGGCGGCCCCGGCCGGTCAGCGGGCGGCGGCGCGCCCGGCCTCGCGGGCGCGCAGTTCGCGGCGCAGGATCTTGCCGGCCGCGGACTTGGGGACGGTGTCGACGAACTCCACCAGGCGGACCTTCTTGTACGGGGCGACCTGTCCGGCGACGTACCCGGTGACCTCCTCGGCGGTCAGGGTGCTGCCCGGGGCGCGGACCACGAACGCCTTGGGGCACTCGGTGCCCTCGGCGTCCGGGACGCCGATCACGGCGGCGTCGGTGATCTGCGGGTGGCCGAGCAGCACGGCCTCCAGTTCGGCGGGGGCGACCTGGTAGCCCTTGTACTTGATCAGCTCCTTGACCCGGTCGACGATGTACAGGTAGCCGCGCTCGTCCACGAAGCCGACGTCGCCGGTGTGCAGCCAGCCCTCGGCGTCGACCACCGCGGCGGTCTCGGAGGGGCGGCCGAAGTAGCCCTTCATCACCTGCGGGCCGCGGATCAGCAGCTCGCCGGGTTCGCCGGGCCCGAGGTCGCCGTCGGAGCCGTCCAGGGCGGTGATCCGCAGCTCGGTGGAGGGGACCATCCGGCCGACCGAGCCGGGCGAGGGGTCGCCCTCGCGCGGGGAGACGACGTGGGTGACCGGGGAGAGCTCGGTCATGCCGTAGCCCTGGAGCAGGTGCGGCAGGCCCAGGCGCCGGGCGCAGGCGTCGGCGAGTTCGTGGTCGAGCGGGGCGGCGGCGCACAGCAGGTACTCGACCGAGGAGAGGTCGTACTGCTCGACGACGGGGTGCCGGGCCAGCGCGAGGGCGATCGGCGGGGCCACCACCAGGGCCTGCACCCGGTGCTCCTGGACGGTGCGGCAGAACTGCTCCAGGTCGAAGCGGGGCAGCACGACCACGGTGGCGCCGCAGCGCAGCGGCTGGTTGAGCAGCGCGGCCAGTCCGTAGATGTGGAAGAACGGCAGGACGGCGAGCACCCGTTCGCCCTCGGCGGGGCGGTAGAGGGCGTCGCACTGGGAGAGGTTGGTGGCGATCGAGCGGTGGGTGAGCATCACGCCCTTGGGCAGGCCGGTGGTGCCGCTGGAGTAGGGCAGCACGGCGATGTCCTCGCCCGGGTCGATGGCGACCTCGGGGGCGGGGCCGGTGGCGGCCAGCAGGTCGGCGAGCGAGCGGTGGCCCTCGGCGCCGTCCAGGACGACGGTCTCGGCCAGCGGGCGGCCCTGTTCGGCGAGGAGTTCGGCGGCCGCACGGGCGGTCGGCAGGAAGCGGGAGACGGTGACGAGCCAGCGGGCGCCGCTGTCGCGCAGCTGGCCGGCGAGGTCGGCGGGGGTGGCGAAGGACGAGACGGTGGTGACGGTGGCGCCGGCCCTGGTCGCGCCGTAGTAGGCCATCGGGTAGGCGGTCGAGTTGGGGCTGAAGAGGGCGACGACGTCGCCGCGGCGGACGCCTGTCTCGGCCAGTCCGGCGGCCACCCGCTCGACGGCGTCGGCGAGTTGGGCGTAGCTGGTGGTCTCGCCGGTGACGCCGTCGATCAGGGCCGGGCGGTCGCCGTACTTCGCCGCGGCGCCGAGCACCGCCTCGTGGATCGGCAGGTCGACCACGGCAACGTCGGGGAACTCGCTTCGGAACACCAAGGTGGGCCTCCAGTATGGAAGTTGACGTAGCAACAAAACCGGCTAGCAGTTCCGTGCGGGGCGCGTTCAGGAGCATACGGACAGTAGGGGGCCTGGCTCGGCCATTGTGGGGAACCCGTAATGGACCATCCGTGGCACGGTCGCTCCCGGGGGGCGCCCGACCGGAGGGCGCGCACCACGGCCGCCCGCCTCCGGGAGCGGCCCCGCCCGCGGAACTCCCCGCTGTGGGGCCCCTGTCCGGCCCCGTCCCGCTCCTGCCGCTCCGGCCGCGCCCGGCGCCGACGGCTACGTCAAGGCCTGCGCCGGCACCACCCTGGCGGGCGACACCGAACGGGTGGCCGACCGGGGTGGCGGGTGCGGCGGCGGCTGCTCAGGACCACCGGCGGCGGCCGCTCAGTACGACTTCGGCAGCCCGAGGGTGTGCTGGGCGACGTAGTTGAGCACCATCTCGCGGCTGACCGGGGCGACCCGGCCGACCCGGGTGGCGGTCAGCAGCGCGCCCAGCCCGTACTCCTGGGTCAGGCCGTTGCCGCCGAGGGTCTGCACCGCCTGGTCCACCGTCCGGGCGGCGGCCTCCCCCGCCGCGTACTTGGCCATGTTGGCGGCCTCCCCGGCGGCGAGGTCCTCGCCCGCGTCGTAGAGCAGGCCGGCCTTCTGGGTCATCAGCCGGGCCAGTTCGATCTCCACCGCGCACTGGGCCAGCGGGTGGGCCAGGCCCTGGTGGGCGCCGATCGGGGTGGACCAGACGGTGCGGGTCTTCGCGTACTCGACGGCCTTGCCGAGGGCCTGGCGGGCGAGGCCGAGCGAGAAGGCTGCGGTGAGGACGCGCTCGGGGTTGAGACCGGCGAACAGCTGGAGCAGGCCCGCGTTCTCGTCGCCGACCAGGGCGTCGGCGGGCAGCCGGACGTCGTCCAGGAAGACCTGGAACTGCTTTTCCGGGGCGACGAGTTCCATCGGGATCGCCCGGTACTCGAAGCCGGGGGTGTCGCGCGGGACGACGAACAGGCAGGGCTTCAGCTTCCCCGTCCGTGCGTCCTCGGTGCGGGCCACGAACAGCACCGCGTCGGAGTGGTCGATGCCGGAGACGAAGACCTTGCGGCCGGTCAGCAGCCAGTCCTCGCCGTCCCGGCGGGCGACGGTGGATATCCGGTGCGAGTTCGAACCGGCGTCCGGTTCGGTGATGCCGAAGGCCATCCTGCGGCTGCCGTCGGCCAGGCCGGGCAGCCAGCGCCGCTGCTGCTCCGCGGTGCCGTAGCGGGCGATCACGGTGCCGCAGATCGCCGGGGAGACGATCAGCATCAGCAGCGGGCAGCCGGCGGCGCCGAGCTCCTCCAGGACGATGGCGAGGTCGGTGATGCCGCCTCCCCCGCCGCCGTACTCGGCGGGCAGGTTGACGCCGAGGTAGCCGGCCTTGCCGGCCTCCGCCCACAGTTCGTCGGCGGGCTCGCCGGCCCGGGCCTTGGCGAGGTAGTAGGTGGAGCCGTAGCGGCGGCCGAGGTCGCCGACGGCCCGGCGCAGGGTCTGGCGTTCGGGGGTCTCCAGGAGCTGACTGCCGATGGACATGCGGGGTCCTTCCTCAGGCTTCGGTGGGCCGGACGACGGCCAGCAGGGTGCCGGTTTCGACCTGCCGGCCGGGGGTGGCGCGCAGTTCGACGAGGGTGCCGTCGACCGGGGCGACGACGCGGTGCTCCATCTTCATCGCCTCCAGCACCAGCAGCGGCCGGCCGGCGGTGACGGTGTCCCCGACGGCGGCGGCGACCCGGACGACGGTGCCGGGCATCGGGGCGAGCAGCGCGCCGGGGTCGGTGCGGACGACGGGTTCGGGGAAGCGCGGCAGGGCGGTGAGCGCGGTGCCGCCGGCCGGGGTGTCGACGTGCACCCGGTCGCCGTACCGGGCCACGCGGTAGGTGCGGCGCAGCCCGCCCTCGGACAGCACGACCCGGTCCGGCGCGGCCTCGACGAGCTCGACGTCCGGGTGGTCCTCGGCCAGCAGGCCGGTGCGGGTGTGCCGGTAGCGGACGGCCGCCTCGGTGCCGTCCTCGGCCCGGTAGCGCTTGAGCTGCGGCTGGGAGGGCAGGTTGCGCCAGCCGGAGGGCAGCGCGCCGCGGCGGCCGGCGGCGTCGGCGAGGGCGGCGGCCAGGGCGGCGGCCAGGGCGGCGCGGTCGACGCCCTTGGCGTCCGGGGCGGTGAGGTCGGCCGCGTGCTCGGCCAGGAAGCCGGTGTGCAGGTCCGCGGCCAGGAAGGCCGGGTGGCGCAGCGCCCGGACCAGCAGCTCCCGGTTGGTGGCCGGGCCGTGGACGCGGGCGCGGGCGAGCGCGTCGGCGAGCCGGCGGGCGGCGGCCGCGCGGGTGGGCCCCCAGGCGATCACCTTGGCGAGCATCGCGTCGTAGTGCGGGGTGATCTCGCTGCCGGACTCCACGCCGGAGTCCAGCCGGAGGCCGGTGCCGGAGCCCGCTTCGACGCAGGTGAACTCCTGGTACGGGAGCGTCAGTTCGAACCGGTGCAGGGTGCCGGTGGCCGGCTGCCAGTCCTTGGCCGGGTCCTCGGCGTAGAGCCGGGCCTCGATCGCGTGGCCGGCGGGGGCCGGGGGGTCGGGCGGCAGCTCCGCGCCCTCGGCGACGGCGAGTTGCAGGGCCACCAGGTCCAGGCCGGTGACGGCCTCGGTGACCGGGTGTTCGACCTGGAGGCGGGTGTTCATCTCCAGGAAGAAGAACCGGCCGTCCCCGGCGAGCAGGAACTCGGCGGTGCCGGCGCCCGTGTAGCCGATCGCCCGGGCCGCGGCGCGGGCCGCCGCGTGCAGCTCGGCGCGGACCTCCGGCGGCAGGCCGGGGGCCGGGGCCTCCTCGATCACCTTCTGGTGCCGCCGCTGCAGCGAGCAGTCCCGGTCGCCGACCGCCCAGACGGTGCCGTGGGCATCGGCCAGCAGCTGGACCTCGACGTGCCGCCCGGCGGGCAGGTAGCGCTCGCAGAACACCTCGTCCGAGCCGAAGGCCTTGGCCGCCTCCGCGCGGGCGGCGGCCAGTTCGCCGGGGAGCTCGGCCAGGCTCCGGACGACCCGCATGCCGCGCCCGCCGCCGCCCGCCGCGGCCTTGACCAGCAGCGGCAGGTCGGCCTCGGCGGGCTCGGTGAGCGCGCCCAGCACCGGCACCCCGGCCTCGGCCATCAGCCGTTTGGCGGCGGTCTTGGAGCCCATCGCGGCGATCGCGGCGGGCGGCGGGCCGACCCAGACCAGGCCCGCGTCCAGCACGGCCCGCGCGAAGTCGGCGCTCTCGGAGAGGAATCCGTACCCGGGGTGGACGGCGTCGGCCCCGGCGGCGAGCGCGGCGCGGACGAGCAGGTCGGCGCGCAGGTAGGTGTCGGCGGGCGCGGCGCCGGGCAGCCGGACGGCGGCGTCGGCCTCGCGCACGTGCGGGGCGCCGGCGTCCGGGTCGGAGTGGACGGCGGTGGTCGCGATGCCGAGTTCCCGGCAGGTCCGGAAGACCCGGCGGGCGATCTCGCCCCGGTTGGCGACCAGCAGGTTGGTGATCATCGTCTGGGGTCCCTCACATCCGGAAGACGCCGTAGCCACGGGCGCCCTCGACCGGGGCGTTGTGGATCGCGGACAGGCAGAGGCCGAGCACCGTACGGGTGTCGCGCGGGTCGATGACGCCGTCGTCGTAGAGCCGGCCGGACAGGAACACCGGCAGGGACTCGGCCTCGATCTGCTGCTCGACCATCGCCCGGATCGCCGCGTCCGCGTCCTCGTCGTACGGCCGGCCCTTCGCCGCGGCCGACTGCCGGGCGACGATCGACAGCACCCCGGCGAGCTGCTGCGGGCCCATCACGGCGGACTTGGCGCTCGGCCAGGAGAAGAGGAAGCGCGGTTCGTACGCCCGGCCGCACATGCCGTAGTGGCCGGCCCCGTAGGAGGCGCCCATCAGCACGGACAGGTGCGGGACGGTGGAGTTGGCGACGGCGTTGATCATCATCGCGCCGTGCTTGATGATGCCGCCCTGCTCGTAGTCCTTGCCGACCATGTAGCCGGTGGTGTTGTGCAGGAACAGCAGCGGGGTGTTCCGCCGGTTCGCCAGCTGGATGAACTGGGCGGCCTTCTGGGACTCCTGGCTGAACAGCACGCCCTGGGCGTTGGCCAGGACGCCGACCGGGTAGCCGTGCAGGCGCGCCCAGCCGGTGGCCAGGCTGGTGCCGTAGAGCGGCTTGAACTCGTCGAAGTCGGAGCCGTCGACGATCCGGGCGATCACCTCGCGCGGGTCGAAGGGCACCTTGAGGTCGCCCGGGACGATGCCCAGCAGCTCCTCCTCGTCGTACCTGGGCGGCTCGGCGCTCCGGTCCGGGCCGGGGCCGGGCTTGCGGTGGTCGAGCCGGGCGACGATCCGGCGGGCGATCCGCAGCGCGTCCGCCTCGTCCGCCGCGACGTGGTCGGCCAGCCCGGAGACCCGGGCGTGCATCTCGGCGCCGCCGAGCGACTCGTCGTCGGCCTCCTCGCCGGTGGCCATCCGCACCAGCGGCGGGCCGCCGAGGAAGACCTTGGCGCGCTCCTTGACCAGCACGGTGTGGTCGGACATGCCGGGCACGTAGGCGCCGCCGGCCGTCGAGTTGCCGAACACCACGGCCACGGTGGGGATTCCGGCGGCGGAGAGCCGGGTGAGGTCGCGGAACAGGGCGCCGCCGGGGATGAAGATCTCCTTCTGGCTGGGCAGGTCGGCGCCGCCGGACTCGACCAGGTTGACCAGCGGGAGGCGGTTCTCCAGCGCGATCTCGTTGGCCCGCAGGGCCTTGCGCAGGGTCCAGGGGTTGCTGGCGCCGCCGCGCACCGTCGGGTCGTTGGCGGTGATCACGCACTCGACGCCCTCGACCACCCCGATGCCGGTGACCAGGGCCGCGCCCACCGGGTAATCGCTCCCCCAGGCGGCCAGCGGCGACAGCTCCAGGAACGGGGAGTCCGGGTCGACCAGCAGCTCGATCCGCTCACGGGCCAGCAGCTTGCCGCGCCCGCGGTGGCGCTCCACGTACCGGGGGCCGCCGCCCGCCAGCGCCTTGGCGTGCTCGGCGTCGAGCTCGGCGAGCTTGGCGACCATCGCGGCGCGGTGCCCGGCGTACTCGGGCCCGGCCGGGTCGACGCAGGTGGGCAGCACGGTCACAGCAGGACCTCCGGGATGTCGAGGTGGCGGGCGCGCAGCCACTCCCCGAGGGCCTTGGCCTGCGGGTCGAAGCGGTGCCGGGCGGCGACGCCCTCGCCGAGCAGGCCGGTGAGGGTGAAGTTGACCGCCCGCAGGTTCGGCAGCAGGTGCCTGGCGACGGGCAACTCTGCGGTCTCGGGCAGCAGTTCGCGCAGCTTCTCCACGGTGAGGACGTGCGCCAGCCAGCGCCAGCCGTCCTCCGAGCGGGCCCAGACGCCGAGGTTGGCGTCCCCGCCCTTGTCGCCGCTGCGGGCGCCGGCCACCAGGCCGAGCGGGGCCCGCCGGGTCGGGCCCTCGAGGAGCGGTGCGGGCAACTCCGGCTCGGGCCGGTCGGGTTGGGCGGCGTGGCCGGTCACGGGCGCCGGCGGGACGGCGATCCGGCGGCCGTCCGGCAGGACGGCGGTGTGCTCGACGGCCTTCGGGTCGACGGACACGGCGCTGAACACCCCGTACGGCGTGCCCGGTCCGGGCGGGGCTGTGAGGTGGAAGCCCGGGTACCCGGACAGCCCCGATTCGACCGCGGCCTTGCCTAGTTGGCGCCCGACCTTGGCCGGGTCCTGGTCCCGGGCGGTCAGCCGCAGCAGCGCGGAGGCGGTCTCCTCGGTGGCGGCGTCCGGGTGGTCGGTGCGGACGAGGGTCCAGCGCAGCTCGGCGGGGCGGGCGGCGGGCGGCAGCGCGTCGGCGAACTGCCGCCGCACCAGGGCGGCCTTGGCCTCGATGTCCAGGCCGGTGAGGACGTACACCACCTCGTTGAGGTGGCCGCCGAGCCGGTTGAGGCCCGCCTTCAGGGTGGGCGGCGGGGCCTCGCCGCGCACGCCGTCGATCCGGACCCGGTCCGGCCCCTCCTCGGTGAGCCGCACGGTGTCCAGCCGGGCCGTGACGTCCGGGCCGAGGTAGCGCGGTCCGCCGGTCTCGTACAGGAGTTGGGCGGTGACGGTGCCGGTGGTGACGGCGCCGCCGGTGCCCGGGTGCTTGGTGATCACGCTGGAGCCGTCGGCGCGCAGTTCGGCCAGCGGGAAGCCGGGGCGGGTCACGTCGTGCTCGTGGAAGAAGGCGTAGTTGCCGCCGGTCGCCTGGGCGCCGCACTCCAGGACGTGCCCGGCCACCACGGCGCCGGCCAGGGCGTCCAGGTCCTCCGGGGGCCAGCCGAAGCGGGCGATCCCGGGGCCGACGACCAGCGCCGCGTCCGTCACCCGGCCGGTCACCACCACGTCGGCGCCGCCGTTCAGGCAGGCGGCGATCCCGAACCCGCCGAGGTAGGCGTTGGCGGCCAACAGGCCCTCCGGCAGGCCGAGTTCGTCCCGGCGCGGGAGCAGGTCGTCGCCCTCGACATGGGCGACGGCCGCCTCGACGCCGAGCCGCCGGGCCAGCGCGCGCAGCTCCTCGGCGAGCCGGGCCGGGTTGAGGCCGCCCGCGTTGACCACGATCCTCACGTCGCGCTCGCGGGCCAGGCCGAGGCACTCCTCCATCTGGCGCAGGAAGGTCCGGGCGTAGCCCAGCGACGGGTCCTTCAGCCGGTCCCGGGCGAGGATCAGCATGGTCAGCTCGGCCAGGTAGTCCCCGGTGAGCACGTCCAGCGGCCCGCCGGTGAGCATCTCCCGCATCGCGGCGAAGCGGTCCCCGTAGAACCCCGAGGCGTTGCCGATCCGCAGTACCGCGCCGTCGCGCACCAATGCGCCTCCCCTGCCGGTGAGTTGGGCGCACCCTTCGACGGGCGCCACCGCCAGCAGCGTGGCACCGCCCGCAGAAAAAAGCAATCACGCTTGCTTGTTTCCTCCGATCCGGTGTACCCCGCCCCCGCCGCGCGCCGGGTGCCCGTCCCACGCCGGGCGCGCCCGCGGCGGCGGCGCGGGCGCCGGGGCGCGTCAGGCGGGCTGGACGGTGATCGTGCAGAGGCGCTTGGTGGCCCTGGTCAGGGCCACGTACAGGTCCCGCTCCCCGCCGGGGCGGGCCGCGGTGATCTCCTCCGGGTCCACGACGAGGACCCCGTCGAACTCCAGGCCGCGCGCCTCGGAGGCCGGTACGACGCGCGCGTGGCGGGCGACGCCCCGGGCCGTCAGCTCGCCCACCCTGGTGTCCGCGCAGACCACCCCCAGCAGCTCGCCCGGGTGCGCGGCGCTCTGGGCCCGGAGTTCCCGGAGGACGGCGGCGGCCAACCCGTCCGGGGGCGTGGTCACGGTGCGGGGGCTCTCACCGCCGCGCAGCGACCGGGTGGGCTTCTGCTCCGGGGCGATCCGCGCGAGCAGGCCCCGGACGCTCTCCAGGATCTCCTGCGTGGTGCGGTAGCTGACGGTCAGGTCGTGCAGCCTGAACCGCGGTCCGACGTGGGGGGCCAGCGCCTCCTTCCAGTCGCGTGCCGTCGCGACCGGGCCCGCCTGGGCGAAGTCGCCGACCAGCGTCATCGCCCGCGCTGGGCAGCGGCGGACGATCATCCGCCACTGCATGGCGGTCAGCTCCTGCGCCTCGTCGACGACCACGTGCCCGTACGTCCGCTCCGGAGGGCCGTCGACCAGGCTCGCCGCCTCGTCCAGCAGCGGCACGTCGGCGTCGGTCCACGGGGCGTCCGGACCGCGCAGCAGCAGGGACCGCTCCGGCGCGGTCAGCCGGGACAGCTGCTCGGCGAGGGCGTCGGCGTCCGTCAGCAGCGCCCGCACGAGGTCGCCGGGTGCCAGCCGCGGCCACAGCGCCTCGACCGCCCGGTCGAGGCCGGCGTCGTCGAGGAGATCGGCCCGGAGGGCGTCCAGGTCCAGCTCGTGCGCCGGACCCGTGTCGGCCGCGCCCTCGCCGCGGTGCCGGCCGGCCCCCGTGAACCGGTCGAGGTCCAGGCCCGTCATCGCGACGGTGTCGGAGTCGATCTGCTCCAGGACGTCGCCCATGTCCCGTTGCATCGCGTCGGTGACGGCGTCGACCAGGAGTTCCTTGAACACCTGGCGCGCGGGGTTGTGCCCCGGTACGGCCGCCGCGGCGGCGTCGCGTGCCGTGGCGACCTCCTCGGCGGACAGGTGGACCGGCTCCCGCCCGACCCGCACGGTGAAGTCGCCGGCGGGGGCCTGGTAGGCGCGCAGCAGGCCGGCCAGGGCGTCGGCGAGCTCGGCGCCGCCCTTGAGCCGCGCCGTGTCGAACCGGTCCGCCGCGGCCGGCGACACTCCGGCCAGCTCCCGGCAGGTCGCCAGGACGACGTCGTTCTCGCCGAGCGAGGGGAGGACCTGGGAGATGTAGTCGAGGAACCGGGCGTTCGGGCCCACCACCAGGACGCCCTCCTCCGCGGCGCGCGGGAACGCGTACAGGACGTAGGCCGCCCGGTGCAGGGCGACCACCGTCTTTCCGGTGCCCGGCCCGCCCTGCACCACGGTCACCCCGCGGTGGGCGGAGCGGACCACCTCGTCCTGCTCGGCCTGCAGCGTGGCGACGGCCGCCTCCATCCGGCCCGTGCGCCGTGCCGACAGCGCCTCGGTCAGCGGGCCGTCCCCCACGACGTCCTCCTCGGTCGGGGCGCTCCCGTCCAGCAGCTCGTCGCTCACCGAGACGACCGTGCGCTCCTCCAGGCGCAGGTGCCGGCGCCGCCGCAGGCCCATCGGGTGGACCGGCGTCGCCTCGTAGAACGGCCGCGCCGCGTTCGCACGCCAGTCCACCAGCAGGGGCAGGTCGTCCTCCTCCCGGTGCAGTCCGATCCGCCCGATGCGCAGGGCCGTGCCGTCCGCCCAGTCGATCCGCCCGAATACCAGACCCTTTTCGGCGCCCTCCAGCCGGCCAATTTCCTTGGCCAGCCGATCGGCGGCGATTTCCCTCTCGTACGCCTCACCGGCGCTTTCCGCCGGAGCCTTCAGCAGACCCGCCCGGTGCATTCGCGCCTCGGAAAGCCGCTCGGTGAGGAATTCATACAGGGAGGACACATAATCCCGCTCCGACGCAACCGCGCGCACAACGGGATCATTCGCATTCGACACGGGGGACTCCTTCGATTCGAGCCACACCATACGGTCAAAGCCCCTCGAAGGTAAGTCTTGACTTACCTGGTGAAGCCATGGCCTTACCTCTGAATCCAGGACGGCCGACCGTGCGGCGCATTACGCATTCCGCCGTTCCGCATATCGCCGATTTGCGTTCCCGATGCCCGTATGCCTTATGGGCGGGCCCGCCCCGGACGCCGGTGATGTCGTGCCGCACCCGGGAAAAGGGGAAAGACCCGGCGCGGCGACCGGCGCCGAACGCCACGGACGGGCCGCGGCCCCGTTGACGGCCGCGCCGTACCCCTCTACAACGGAGCACAGGCCCCGGAGACGGTGGACCGTGCCCTGGCACGGCCCGCCCGGGGCACCCCGAGAGATCCTGAGGAGCAACACCATGGCTCCAGATCCAGACGTCAGCCGCTGCCCGGTGCTGGACATGACCGCCCGGGACCCGCACCGACAGAACGCCGAGCTCCGCTCCGCCGGACCCGCCGTGCGGGTCGAACTCCCCGGCGGCATCATCGCCTGGTCCGTGACCCGCAGCTCGGTGATCCGCGCCCTCACCGGCGATCCGCGGATCTCCCGCGACCCGCGCAGGCACTGGCCCGGCCTGGCCTCGGTGCCCGAGGGCTGGCCGATGGGGCCGATCGCGTTCCAGCAGAACTTCTTCAACCTCTACGGCGGCGAACACCGCTCGGCCCGGCGCCGGATGGCGCCCTCGTTCGCGCCCCGCCGGGTGTCCGCGCTGCGGCCCGGCATCGAGAAGACCACCGCCGCCCTGGTCGGTGCGTTCCGTACGCTCGGCCCCGGCGAGGCCGTGGACCTGCGCCACGCCCTCTCGCGTCCGCTGACCATGACGGTGATCTGCGACCTCTTCGGCGTCCCGGCCGACATGCGGCCGCCCATCGGCACGGCGATGGACACCCTGCTGACGACGACGGCCACGAACGAGCAGATGACGCGCTCCCGCGCGGAGATCAACGTGGTGCTGACCGAGCTGCTGGCGCTCAAGCGGCGCGACCCCGGCCCGGACCTCGCCAGCGACGTGGCGGCCGTCGACACCGGCGACGGGACCGGCCGCAGCGAGGAGGAGTCCCGCGACATCCTCTTCCTGATGCTCGGCGCCGGGTACGAGACCGCGGTCAACCTCATCACCAGCGCCGTCCAGGCCCTCCTGGCCCACCCCCGCCACCTGGCCGAGGTCCGCGCGGGCACCCTCGGCTGGGAAGCCGTCGTCGAGGAGACCCTGCGCTACGAGAGCCCGGCGATGCACCTCCCGCTCCGCTACCCGCTGGAGGACGTCGACCTGGGCGAGGGCGTGGTCATCCGGCGGGGCGAGCCGATCCTGCTCGGCTTCGGCGCGGCCGGCCGGGACCCGGAGGTCCACCCGGAGCGGCCGGACGACTTCGACCCGACGCGCCCCGACAAGGAGCACCTGGCCTTCGGCTACGGCCCGCACTTCTGCCTCGGCGCGCCCCTCGCCCGACTGGAGACCGAGGTGGCCCTGGAGGGCCTGTTCGGCGCCTACCCCGACAGCGCCCTGGACCCGTCCCGTCCGACGCCGCCCCGGCTGGAGTCCGCCATCATCAACGGCCCCGCCGAGCTCTGGGTCGTCCCGACGCCCGCCCTGGCCGCCGGGGTGTGACGGCCCGCCCCGGTGCCACCCGGGGGCGAGCAGCCCGGCCCGGCGGCCGCTGCGGCACGTCCGCGCCGGGCTGCCCCCTTGTTGCCGGTAGTCGTGCCCGTGACCTGCACACCGGCAAGTGTGCGGACCACAGGAGGTATGGGGGACAGGACCATTGACCCGGAGTCAGCGGCTCCGGAAGTATTCGCGACCATGACTACGCGCGTAAACGTTCTGTCGCGGTGGCTGGTCGCCCCGCTGCGGTGGGCGGCCCTGCTGTCGCTGCTGGTGTCGGTCGGAGTGTTCTTCGCCGGTGCCGGCGCGGCCGAGGCGGCGCCCGCCTGCGGGGTGCTCTCCACCGGTGCGGCGCCGCAGGCGACCGCCGCCGTCCGCTCCGCCTGCGGGCTGATCGGCACCCCGTACTCGTGGGGCGGCGGCCACGGCTCGCAGCCCGGCCCGACGTACGGCCTCTGCGACCCCGCCAACGGCGCCCCCAACGACTGCAACGTCCGCGGCCTGGACTGCTCCGGCATGGTCCGCTACGCCTACGACCTGGCGGTCGGCGACGACGTCATCAACGGCACCACCCGGACCCAGTGGCCGACCTCCCGCGCCGTCGCCCGCTACTACCGGGCGGACGGGACCGCACCGCTGCTCCCCGGCGACCTGGTGTACTTCGGCAACACCGCCTCCACCATCCACCACGTCGCGATGTACCTCGGGCAGGGCTGGATAGTCGAGGCCCCCTACTCCGGCGGCTACGTCCAGGTGGCGACGCTCTCCTCGCACGGCGACTACTACGGCGCCATCCGGCTGTACGGCCCCGGCTCCACCACCCCGCCGCCGACCACGCCCCCGTCGAACAGCGGCCAGTACTGGGTGGACACCCTCGCCAACGCGCCGGTGTACGGCTCCCCGACCTCCACCACCAGCACCGGGACGCTGTACCAGGGCACCAACTACGTCTACTGCAAGGCCTGGGGCCGCGAGGTCTCCAACGGCAGCGCCTTC
Organism: Kitasatospora sp. NPDC001225; assembly: GCF_053597855.1. Taxonomy (NCBI): domain Bacteria; kingdom Bacillati; phylum Actinomycetota; class Actinomycetes; order Kitasatosporales; family Streptomycetaceae; genus Kitasatospora; species Kitasatospora sp. NPDC001225. The sequence goes on along the minus strand of NZ_JBSFJC010000022.1, from coordinate 9,081 downwards.
AACCACTGGTGGCTGAAGACCGCCCCGGACTCCGGCCCCGGCGGCCAGTGGGTGTCCGCGTTCTACCTGTCCCGCTGGGGCAACGACACGGCCAAGGACAACAACGGCACGACCATCCCCACCTGCCCCGGCGGCGGCACCCCGCCCGCCACCGGCAAGTACTGGGTGGACACCTTCGCCAGCGCGAGCGTCTACTCCTCGCCGACCTCCACCAACGCCACCGGGACGCTGAACCAGGGGACGAACTACGTCTACTGCAAGGCCTGGGGCCGTGAGGTCTCCAACGGCGGCAGCGTCAACCACTGGTGGCTGAGGACCGACGCCGACGGGGGCCCCGCCGGCCAGTGGGTCTCCGCGTTCTACCTCTCCCGCTGGGGCAACGACACCGCCAAGGACAACAACGGCACGACCATCCCCGACTGCTAGGAAGCCCCCTCCGCCCCGTGCCGGCCGTCTCCCCCGAGGCGGCCGGCGCGGTCGTTCCTCCCCGAGGAGCGCCCCGAGGAACGCCCCAGGGGAGCGCCGCGGGGAGGAACGGGAAGCGATCAGGATTCGAGAAGCGCGCGCCCGGGGTGCGCGCCTAGCGTTGCAGTCATGAGCGACCTCACCATTCACTGGACCTTCCTCCCGCACACCGACCCCGAGGCCTCCCTCGCCTTCTACCGCGACCTGCTCGGCTTCGAGGTGCGCAGCGACGTCGGCGGCGGCCCGATGCGCTGGATCACCGTCGGCCCGGCCGGCCAGCCGGACGTCTCCCTGGTGCTGGAGCCGGCCTCCGCCGACCCGGGCCGCACCGAGGAGGAGCAGCGGACCATCACCGAGATGATGGCCAAGGGCACCTACGCCCGGGTCGTCCTGGGCACCCGCGACCTGGACGGCGTCTTCGACCGGCTGAAGTCCGGCGGCGCCGAGCTGGTCCAGGAGCCGACCACCCAGCCGTACGGCGTCCGCGACTGCGCGTTCCGCGACCCGGCGGGCACCATGGTCCGCTTCAACGAGCTGAGCTGAGCTGAGCTGAGCCGGGCTGGGCCGGGCTGAGCCGGGCTGAGCCGGCTGGGCCGGGACAAGCCCGGCCCGGCCCGAGGGCGCCGGGGCCCGTCCCTCCCCGCCGTCGGCCGCACCCGAAAGCCGTTCGATCCCGGCCGGATCGATGGTTGGATCGAAGGGTTCGAGCACACCGACGGCGGCCGCGGGGCGGGCCCGCCGGCCCCTCCCCCGGGAGAGACCCCCGAGAGACCCCGAGAGACCGCCGAGAGCCAGGGAGCGAAGAGAACGATGCCCAAGCGGACGGACGCGCAGCCGCACGTCGCCGACAGCCACGACCTGATCCGCGTGCACGGCGCGCGCGAGAACAACCTCAAGGACGTCAGCATCGACATCCCCAAGCGCCGGCTGACGGTGTTCACCGGGGTGTCCGGCTCGGGCAAGAGCTCGCTGGTCTTCGACACCGTCGCCGCCGAGTCCCAGCGGCTGATCAACGAGACCTACAGCGCCTTCGTCCAGGGCTTCATGCCCACCCTGGCCCGCCCCGAGGTGGACGTCCTCGAGGGCCTGACCACCGCGATCATCGTCGACCAGCAGCGGATGGGCGCCGACCCGCGCTCCACCGTCGGCACCGCCACCGACGCCAACGCGATGCTGCGCATCCTGTTCAGCCGCCTCGGCACCCCGCACATCGGCTCCCCCAAGGCCTTCTCCTTCAACGTCCCGTCGATCAGCGGCGCCGGCGCCGTCACCGTCGAGCGCGGCGGCAGGACGGTCAAGGAGCGGCGCAGCTTCAGCATCACCGGCGGCATGTGCCCGCGCTGCGAGGGCCGCGGCAGCGTCTCGGACATCGACCTCACCCAGCTGTACGACGACAGCAAGTCGATCTCCGAGGGCGCGTTCACCATCCCCGGCTGGAAGACCGACAGCTGGTGGACGGTCGGCGTCTACGCCAACTCGGGCTTCCTCGACCCGGACAAGCCGATCCGGAAGTTCACCAAGAAGGAGATGCAGGACTTCCTGTACCGGGAGCCGACCAAGGTCAAGGTCAACGGCGTCAACCTCACCTACGAGGGCCTGATCCCCAAGATCCAGAAGTCGATGCTCTCCAAGGACAAGGAAGCGCTGCAGCCGCACATCCGGGCCTTCGTGGAGCGGGCCGTGACCTTCACCGCCTGCCCCGACTGCGAGGGCACCCGGCTCAGCGCGGCGGCCCGGTCCTCGAAGATCGCCGGGATCAGCATCGCCGACGCCTGCGCGATGCAGATCAGCGACCTCGCCGACTGGGTCCGCGACCTCGACGAGCCCTCGGTGGCGCCGCTGCTCGGCACGCTCCGGCAGGCCCTCGACTCCTTCGTGGAGATCGGCCTCGGCTACCTCTCGCTGGACCGCCCCTCCGGCACGCTGTCCGGCGGCGAGGCGCAGCGGGTCAAGATGATCCGCCACCTCGGCTCCTCGCTCACCGACACCACGTACGTCTTCGACGAGCCCACCACCGGCCTGCACCCGCACGACATCGACCGGATGAACCGGCTGCTGCTGCGCCTGCGGGACAAGGGCAACACGGTGCTGGTGGTGGAGCACAAGCCGCAGACCATCGCGATCGCCGACCACGTGATCGACCTCGGTCCGGGGGCCGGTGCGGCCGGCGGCACGGTCTGCTACGAGGGCGACGTGGCGGGGCTGCGCGCCGGCGGCACGGTGACCGGCCGCCACCTGTCCGACCGGACGGCGCTGCGCGAGGCCGTACGGAAGCCCACCGGCGCGCTGGAGATCCGCGGCGCGAACACCCACAACCTGCGGGACGTGGACGTGGACGTCCCGCTCGGGGTGCTCACGGTGGTGACCGGGGTGGCGGGCTCCGGCAAGAGCTCGCTGATCCACGGCTCGATCCCGGTCGACGAGGGCGTGGTCTCGGTCGACCAGGGGGCGATCAAGGGCTCCCGGCGCAGCAACCCGGCCACCTACACCGGGCTGCTCGAACCCGTCCGCAAGGCCTTCGCCAAGGCCAACGGCGTGAAGCCGGCCCTGTTCAGCGCCAACTCCGAGGGCGCCTGCCCGACCTGCAACGGCGCCGGGGTGGTCTACACCGACCTGGCGATGATGGCCGGGGTGGCCACCACCTGCGAGGACTGCGAGGGCAAGCGCTACCAGCCGGCGGTGCTGGAGTACCACCTGGGCGGGCGGGACATCGCCGAGGTGCTGGCGATGTCGGTGACCGAGGCGGAGGAGTTCTTCGGCTCGGGCGAGGCGAAGCTCCCGGCCGCGCACCGGATCCTGGAGCGGCTGGCCGACGTCGGGCTCGGCTACCTGAGCCTCGGCCAGCCGCTGACCACGCTCTCCGGCGGCGAGCGGCAGCGGCTCAAGCTGGCCACCCACATGGCGGACAAGGGCGGCGTCTACGTGCTGGACGAGCCGACCACCGGCCTGCACCTGGCCGACGTCGAGCAGTTGCTGGGGCTGCTGGACCGGCTGGTCGAGTCCGGCAAGTCGGTCATCGTGATCGAGCACCACCCGGCGGTGATGGCGCACGCCGACTGGATCATCGACCTCGGGCCGGGTGCCGGCCACGACGGCGGGCGGGTGGTCTTCGAGGGCACCCCGGCCGAGCTGGTCGCCGCCCGGTCCACGCTGACCGGCGAGGCGCTGGCCCGGTATCTGGGCTGAGCCGGACCGACTCCGCGCCGCGCCTCCGCGGAGCCGGGGCCCTCCCGCCGGGCCGGTCAGTCCAGCGGGAGGGCCATCTCCAGGATCCGCGCCGAGGGGTCCAGCACGTACGGCGTGGACCCGCCGGTGTGGACGAACCCGCGCCGCAGGTAGAAGGCGGCGGCGCGGGGGTTCGCCTCGTGCACCCCGAGCAGCATCCGCCCGGCGCCCCGGACCCGCGCCCAGGCGAGCACCGCGTCCAGCAGGGCGTCGGCGACGCCGTGCCCGCGGCCGCGGTGCGCCGGGTCCACCCAGACGCCGATCAGGTCGAGCGCGCCGGGCTGCTCCCGGTTCGGGACGGACAGCATGGTGGCGACCCACTCCCCCGTGGCGTCCACCGCGACCAGGCCCAGCTTGTCGGGCTCGTTGACCCAGTTGCAGCGGGCCCGCCAGTTGCCCTCGCCCTGGTGGCTCGCGTACTCGTGGGTCTCGCCGAACGCCAGGGGCGTGTCGAGGAGTTGGGCCAGCCGTACCTTCCGCAGGCGCTGCCAGTCCTCGCGTCCGATCCGCTCGATCCGGTGGTCCATCGTCTCCCCGTCACACGGCGCTGCCTCCGCCGCCGGTGATCACCGGCGGCGGAGGCAGCGTAACCGGTGCCCGGACTACGGCTTGATGCGGACCACCTGCGGGTCGTGGTCGCTGGCCTGCTGGGCGAACTCGGCGTTGATGTGCACCACGTCGTACTTGGCGTAGCCGACCTCGGGGCTGACCAGGATGTGGTCCAGCACCTGCGAGTTGCCCTGGTAGACGTACGAGTACTGCTCGGTCTCCGGCAGCTCGTTCACCAGGTCGCGCAGCACGCCGTCCTTGGTGAGCGCGGCGAGCGCGGGCGAGAACTGGTAGTCGTTGAAGTCGCCGAGGGAGACGACCTTGGCCTCCTTGTCGGCGGCCAGCAGCTTGGCGACGAAGGACTGCTCGACGGTGGCCTGCTTGATCCGCTGCACCTCGGAGCTGCGGGTCGGCTGCTGGAAGCGGCTGTCGATGCCCTGGTCGCCGCCCTTGCTGTTGAAGTGGTTGGCGATGACGAAGACCTTCTTGCCGCGGAAGGAGAACTGGCCGACCAGCGGCTTGCGGCTGTTGGTCCAGGCCTCGTCGTTCGGCTCGATCCGGCCGGGCGAGGCGGTCAGCGCGGTGCCCGCGCCGGTGCCGGTCACGCCGACGGCGGTGGTGGCGCTGCCGCCGGGGATGTCGGTGAAGGACACCCGCTGCGGGTTGAACAGGAAGACCTGGCGGATGTTGCCGCCGGGCTCGCCGCCGTCCTTGCCGTCCTGCGGGTCGACCGAGCGCCAGTCGTAGGCCGGGCCGCCGGCCGCCTTGATCGCGGCGATGAACTTGGCGACGGTCTGGCTCGCGTCCACCGTGCCGTCGTTCTTGTTGCCGTTGTTGTCCTGGATCTCCTCCAGGGCGACGATGTCGGGCGAGCGCAGGTTGGTGACGACGCCCTGGGCCAGCTCGGCGAACTTGGCGTCCGGGTTGCCCGGGGCCAGGTTCTCCACGTTGTAGGTGGCGAGGGTGAGTTCGCGGTCGCCGGCCTGGGCGGTGACCTCGCGCTGGAGGTGGTTGTCCTTCAGGGTGCCCATGGTGCCGGCGACCAGGGTGTAGCCGCCGAAGTTGTTGTAGTCCAGCGGGCCGGTGGTGGTGCCGGTCAGCTCGTCGCCGACGTTGGCGACCGGGAACGGCCGCTGGTTCACCGGGGCCTGCTGCTGGATCATCAGCCGGCCGACGTTGGGCTCCTTGTACGACTCGTACAGCAGGCCGCCGCGCTTGCTGCGCTGGTCCTGCTTGTCGGCGGCGACCCACAGCTCGTTGTACTTGTCGGTCGCCTGCACCACCCGGACGTCCTTGACCTGGACGAGCATGCCCTCCAGGGACTCGTAGAAGTCGAGGGTGTACTTCTCCGGCTGGAGCGTGCCGCCGTCGATGGAGCCGTCCGGGCCGGCCGGCGGGGCGTAGGTGCCGGGGATGTTGCGGGTGTCCACGACCACCGGGGCGGGCAGCGGGTTGCCGGCCGACAGGACGGTGATGCCGGGGGCGGTGATCTCGGTGATGGACTGCGAGCCGCCGCTGTAGTTCGGGTAGTACTCGGTGACCTTGCCGCTCACCAGCACCGAGTCGCCGACCTGCACGGTCGGGTTGCCGCCGGTGTAGACGAAGATGCCCTCGCTGGTGGCCGGGTCGGCGTCGGGGTTCGGGTCCTGGAGCCAGAAGCCCTTGACGCTGCCGTACGCGCGCACGCCGGTGACGATGCCGGGCACTCCGGTGACGGGCTTGCCGGCCTGCGGGGATATCCGGGTGCTGCCCTGGATGTCGTGGATCCGCAGCGGGCCGGCCTCGGTCGGGGCCGGGGTCGCGGGCGCGGCGGCGTTCGCCACCGGCAGCGGGACGAGCACCAGCGAGGCGGCCAGCGTGGCCGGGATCAGGGCGGCGCGCAGCAGGGTTCTGCGGGGGCGGGAGGCGGGGGCGGTGGTCACCGGGGCAGGGCTCCTAGCTCCGTCGTGCGGCACGGTCGTGGCACGGCGGTCCGGGCGGAGGCGCGCGTCGGGCGCGCGCTGCTCGCGTGGCGAAGAAGCGGAGGACGGTCTCCCGCCCCCCGCGGCGCCCCTCAAGATACGCGCGTAGAAAATGCCCCGACAAGACCCCGACGGTGAACGGACGGTTCCCCGCAGGTGACGTGACGGCCGCTCAGCCCGGGTTTCTCACAGCCCGCTCCCAGCGGACTCCCAGGAAGCCTCGATCCGCTCCACCACCAGCTCGCACAGCTCGTGGGTGCGCAGCGCGTCGTGGGCGTCCAGGGTGTGCCCGGCGCGGACGGCCGCCAGGAAGGCGAGCACGCACTGCTCGATGCCGCGCTGACGGGCCACCGGCACCCAGTCGCCGCGGCGGCGGACGGTCGGCTGGCCGCGGTGGTCGACCACCTCGGCCAGGTTGTGCACCTCGCGCTTGGAGTCGCCGCCGGAGACCTCCAGCACCTCCTCGGTGGAGCCGGAGACCCGGTTCATGATGCCGAGGGCGGTGAAGCCCTCGCCGCCGAGGGTGAGCACCACGTGCTCGACCAGCCCGTCCCGGGTGCGGGCGCGGACGTCCACGTGCTCGATCTCGCCGGGGGCCAGGAACCGCAGCACGTCCACGACGTGGATGAAGTCGTCGAACACCAGGGTGCGGGCCGCCTCGGCCAGGCCCTCGCGGTTCTTCTGGAGCACGATCAGGTCGCGCGGGCGCTCCTTGGCCTGGGCGTAGCCGGGCGCGTAGCGGCGGTTGAAGCCGACCATCAGCGAGCGGCCGGTGCGGTCGGCGAGGTCGACCAGGCGGCGGGCGCCGTCCAGGGTGTAGTCGAGCGGCTTGTCGACGTAGACGTCCACCCCGGCGGTGAGCAGCTGCTCGACGATCGGGACGTGCTGGTCGGTGGCGGCGTGCACGAAGGCGGCACGGATGCCGCTGCCGATCAGCGCGCCGAGGTCGGTGAAGCGGTACTCGGGGGCGATCCGGTGGGTCTCGCCGAGCCGGTCGAGCTTGGCCGCGTCCCGGGTCATCAGCCGCAGGTCCAGCCCGGGCAGCGCGGTGAGCACCGGAAGGTAGGCCTTCTGGGCGATGTCGCCGAGGCCGATCACCCCGACCGGGAGCGGGGCGTCGGCGGCTGGCGTGCTGGTCATGAGGCCTCCCGGCATGCGGACGATCATCGGCGGACCCACCTTACGCACCGGCCGGCCCTGGCACGCCACCGCCCGCCGTCCGGTCCCGTCCGTGAACTGCTGACCATCCGTCACCAGTGGCTGATCACAGCCCCTTCAGACAACATGACATTGTACTGTCACATTGTCTGGGGTACGGTGATCGAGCGCTGACACCGGGGGCCCGGTGTCACGGAACGGAGGGACGCGGCGGAAACCAGGGCTCCGAACGCCCCCGCGGCCGACCGCCCGTTCCACTCCTCGTGCCGCTCCACGCGTCCTCGCGGCCGAGACCCCCGCCGGACGTGTCCGCCGTACCGCTCACGCGTCACGGCACCGCCGGCGGCCCCTCCGACGCCTCCACCGCACCAACGCCCCGCTGAACGCCGGAGGCGCGCGCACAGTCCTGTCCCGTCGCTTTCCCAGGAGCACGCTCATGACCGCCACCGCGCACGTCGTCAGGTCGGCAACGAACGAGATCGCCACCGAACTCACCGCCCGGACCCTGCTCCAGCTGGCCGAGCGCGAGATCGGCGCGATCCACGTACGCGGCTACTACCCCGTCGAGATCGCCGAGCAGGTCGCCCAGAAGGCGATCAACCACCAGGCGCTCGGGCACTACCACAAGCAGTACACCAGCAGTGTCGGACGGGTGTACATGCCGCACATCGACACCAAGTGGGACGCCGAGCTGACGAAGCAGTACCACGACAGCGCCCTGCCGGCCATCGAGGACGTCCGCTCGATGTTCCACCCGTACCTCTCGCCGATCGACCGGGTGCGCCTGGAGCTGCAGGAACTGTGGCCGGCCGGCGCCAACCTGCTGCGGCTGCGCGAGCGGGCCTGCTTCGTCGGCGCCTTCCGCGTCTTCCAGCCCTCGACCTCGAAGTTCTACCCGCACAACGACGCGATCGACCAGGAGACCGACGCCCCCGAAATCGCGGGCGTGCTCAACCAGTTGGTCGCCAACGTCTACCTCCAGGTCCCGAAGAAGGGCGGCGACCTGCACCTCTGGCTGCGCGAGCCGACCCCGGAGGAGACCGCGACGATCCTCGACGTCGAGGGCCTGCAGCCCGACTCCGTGGAGCCCCCGGTCCACGTGATCCACCCCGAGGCCGGCGACCTGATCATCTTCAGCCCCCGGATGCTGCACGCGGTGACCAGCGGCGAGGACGAACACCGGGTCGGAGCGGCCGCGTTCATCGCCACCAAGGGCCCGAGGGAACCGCTCGTCTACTGGAGCTGACGCCGCTCCCGCCACAGCCTTCGAATCGACCGTCGACACGCAGAGAGGACTTCGGCATGCTCCCGGCGCTCGTCCGCGCACACGCGCGAACCCACCCGCATCGAACGGCCGTCGTCGTGGGTCGGGAACGTCTGACCTACGCCCGACTCGCTTCCAGGGCGGACCGTCTGACGGACCTGTTGCGGGCGTCGGGCATCGGTCGCGGCTGTCTGGTCGGCATCCATCTCGACCGCACGGCAGACGCCGTGGTCGCCCAGCTGGCGGTCCTCGGCGCCGGCGCGGCCTTCACCCTCGTCGAGCCCACCGAGCCGGTCGCCGAGGGGGCGAACCGGCTCGCCCTCGCCGCCCCCGACCTCGTGCTCGCCGAGCCGCGCCACCACGGCGAGCTGCGCCGGTCCGGACTGCGGGTGGCGGACGGGCACCGGGCCCCGCGGACGGTGGTCGGCCAGCAGTCGGGCCGGGTCGGGGCTCTGGGAC
>NZ_JBSFJC010000021.1:0-87078 GCF_053597855.1 Kitasatospora sp. NPDC001225 | reverse complement strand
CGAAGTCGCCCTGCGGCAGCAGCACCACCTGGCAGAACTGCTCCCGGTTCATGCCGACCAGCCGGTGGATCTCCTCCCCGGCCTCCTGATGCGACTTGCTGAGCCCCCGCCAGCCGGGCGTGCCGTCGCCCGTGTCGGCGACCCACTCGCGCAGCAGGGTCTGCGCCCGCTCCACGGTGGTGCCGGTGCCGACCTTCTTCGGCCGGCGCTGCTCCGGCAGCCGGGTGACCTGGAGCCGCCGCCCGCCGAGGGTCAGCTCCAGCTCCACCGAGGTCAGCCGCTTCGGGTCGGCGTGGTCGCTGCGCAGCCGGTTGGCCCGGCGCGCGCCCGGCGTCTCGCCGTACAGGGCGAAGCAGACCGCGTCCAGCACGCTGGTCTTGCCCGCGCCCGTGGCGCCGCGCAGCAGGAACAGCCCGCCGGCGGCGAGCGCGTCGAAGTCCACCGTCTCGCTGCCCGCGAACGGGCCGAAGGCGGTGACGGTGAGCTTGTGCAGCCTCATCGGGGCAGGTCCGCCTTCCGGTCGGTGGTCTCCCGGACGTGCTCGAAGCCCTCGCGCAGCCAGCCGAGCTCCTCCGGCTCCGGCTCGGCACCGGGGCGGACGTGCCGCAGGAAGCCCTCCGCGATCTCCAGGTCCCCGCGGCCGCTGACCCGCGCCGCGTACGACTGCGAGGGCTCGGCCTCGCTCCGCTCGGGGTCGAACAGCAGCTGGAGGGTGTGCGGGAAGCGGCGGCGCAACCGCTCCATCGGCTCGCTCGGCCGGGCCGCGTCGGTGAGCGTGGCCTGCACCCAGGACTGCTCGTGCTCGGCGTACCCCTCCTCGGTGAGCAGCGCGTCGAGGGTGCCGCGCAGTGTCGCCAGCCGGCGCGGCTCCGGGCAGGGGACGCGCTCCGCCGTCACCGAGCCGTCGGCGGCCAGGTCGACCAGCCACATGGTCTTGCGCTGCTTCACCTCGGAGAAGGAGTAGGCGAGCGGGGATCCGCTGTAGCGCAGGTGCGGGGCGAGCGTCTGGCAGCCGTGCAGGTGGCCGAGCGCCGCGTAGTGCACCCCGTCGAAGACCAACGCGGGTACGGAGGCGACGCCGCCGACCGCGATGTCCCGTTCGCTGTCGCTCGGCGCGCCGCCGGTGACGAAGGCGTGCGCCAGCACCACCGCCCGGGTGCCGGACGGGCGCGCCGCGAGATCCGCCCGGACCTGGTCCATCGCGGCGCCGAGCACCGCCGCGTGCCCGCCCTTCGCCAGCCCGAACCGCTCGCGGACCAGCGTCGGCTCCAGGTAGGGGAGCCCGTACACCGCCACCGGGCCGTGCTCGTCCGCCAGCAGGACGGGCTCGGCGCAGTCGCCCGGGTCGGTCCGCAGGTGGATGCCGGCCCGCCCGATCAGCCCCGCCCCGACGCCGAGGCGGCGGGCCGAGTCGTGGTTGCCGCTGATGAAGACCGTCGGCACCCCGAGGTCCGCCAGCCGGTGCAGCACGTCGTCGAACAGCGCGACCGCTTCCAGCCCGGGCAGCGCCCGGTCGTACACGTCCCCCGCGACCAGCACGGCGTCCACGCCCTCGGACCGGACCACTTCCACCAGGTGGTCCAGGAAGGCGCGCTGGGCGTCGTGCAGGCTCTCCCGGTGGAACGAGCGCCCGAGATGCCAGTCGGAGGTATGCAGCAGTCGCATGGTCCCCGACCCTAACGCGCAGCACTGACAATCCCGCCCGGCCCGGTGGAAACCACACGTCCCGGAACTCCCGGGAGTTCCGGGGGGACGGCGGGCCGCGGGTGCCGTCCGGTGCCGGTGAGGGTGGCGCCGAGCTTGTTCGATTACTTGGGGTGAATTGTCAGTGGCTCTGTGTATGTTCCTCGGCGTCGGCCACCCCCGGTCGGGGCGGCCGACGAGGTCCGGAGTCGGGCGAGCGAGAAGGAGGAGTCATGACTGTCGTGCGGGAGTCGGTGTGCGAGGCGCTGGGCGCTGCGGTGGGGCGTCCGTCGCGGGGGCGGCGGCGGGTGCTGGTGATGGCCGGGCGGAGGCCGGGCGGCGGTGTCGGCGGGGTGTCGGCCGCCGGGCCCGGCGGGGCGGCGCCGCCCGGGGGCGGCCGGCCGCCGGGGGCCCGTGCGGGAGGGGACGGTGCGCGGGCGGTCGGGCTCGGCGGGCGGGTCCGGGGCGCGCCGCCGCCCCAGCCGGTGGCGGTGGCCCTGGCCGTCGACGCCGGGGACTTCGCCGGGCTGGCGCGGTACGGGCTGTTCGGCGGGCTCGGGCACCAGGCCTACCTGCGGCGGGCGGAGGAGCAGCTCACGGCCCTGCACCGGCAGGGGCTGGAGGTGCACCTGCGGGTCCTGGAGGCGGGCGACTTCGAGGACTACTGCGAGGCGCTCGGCCTCGATCCCCGGATGCCCGCCGCCCGGGTCGCCTACGCGGGCGATCCCGAGCTGGCGGGGGAGCCGTTCGTCTACGCGGGGGAGCGGCTGGCCGAGCTGCTCCCGGTGCTGCTGGACGACCACCGGGCGCGGGTGCGGATGTCCGTGGCCTGCGCGGCCCTGCTGGACGCCGTCGGCGAGGACCCGGAAGGGCAGTTCCGGATGGCGGCCGTGATGCGGTACGTGACGTCCGTCTACCTGGCCCTCGCCGAGGGCGCGGGGGAGGGGTGCCACCTGCTGACGCTGCGCTGCCACGGCCCGGAGGACGGCGAGGAGCTCACCTCGGCGGTGGACGTCTGCGTGGAGGAGGGGCGGCTGTACCCGGCCGGGCGGGACGCCGAGGCGTTCTGCGTCACGCTCGCGGCGGGCGTCGCCCTGGGCGGGGAGGGGGCGTTGCTGCTGCACGGCGATCCGTCGGCGGGTGTCCGGGCCGCCGGTCAGGCCGAAGGCCGGTCCGCCCCGGCCGACGACGCCGGGCTCCGGCCGCCGGTGCTCGGCTGGGCGTTGACCGGCGGGCGGCTGCGGCCGATGACGGCGCACGAGGTGTTCGACGAGCTGGCCGACGATGCCGCGCGTGGGATGCCGTTCCCGCCCGGGGTGGACCCTCGGCCCGGGTTCCCGCTGCCCGGCTTCCGGGGCGCCGGGGAAGGGGGTGGGCCGCTGGGGTGATCGGGGGGCTCGTCGCCTTCGCGTTCACCGCGTTCGCCGCCTCCGCGTCCACCATGCGGCGCTGGGGACTGTTCATCGACCGCCTGTTCGGGGAAGATTCGGAGAAGATCAACAGCAGGAGCGTGCGGTGCCCCACGCCGCCGCTCCGGCCGCTCCGTACCGCGCCCTGCAGGTCCTCCCCGCGCACCGCCGGTCCGGCGAAGCCCGACAGCGAGAGGGGGACGGATGAGCGAGCGGAGCGAGCTCGGTGCCAGGGGGTGCGCAGGGGCGAGCACCCCCGCCGAGCGCCGCGGGGCGAGAGCATGAGCCCGATCGAGTACAGCGCGGAGATCGCCGAACTGCTCGGGAAGGTGCGGCGGCGTCCCACCGCGGGCTGGCCGTGGCGGCCGGGCGAGCAGGTGCCGGAGGGGCTGCCGGTCAAGCAGTCCTGGGGGTGGCTGTTCGCACCGGACGGGCGGGTGCTGACGCTGGTGAACCCCCGGGACGGGATCTGCTCGCTGCCCGGCGGGTCGCTGGAGCCGGAGGACGGCGGTGATCCGGCGGCCGCCCTGGCCCGGGAGGCCGCCGAGGAGGCGCAGGCCGTGATCGGCCGGCCGTACTACCTCGGCTACCTCTACGACCGGGTCGGTTCGGCGAACGGCGGGCACGAGTGCGCGCGGGTCCGGATGGCGGCGGCGCTGCGGGAGGTCGGCCCGAGCGTGGCCGACCCGGCCTCGGGCCGGCACTACCGGCGACTGCTGGTCGCGCCGGGCCTCGCCGTCGAGCTGCTCGGCTGGGGCGCGCCCGGCCTGCGTCAGGCCCGCGCGGCGGTCGCCACCGCCGCGCGCTGGCTCGGCGTGCCAGCGGCCGCGAACGAGGCGATCGAGGAGCTGCCGGTCGAGGGCTGCACGGTCTCCCCGGGCGCCGTCTACCCGGGTGCCGTGCACCTCGGTGGTGGCCGCCCCGGCGTGCACGGCTGACCACGCGCGTCGCCGTACTCCTGCGCGACCTCCCGGCGGGTTGCTCTGATGCGCCGCCCTGGCGTGGTGTCCCGCCGTGTTGCCTTGACGCGCTGCCACATCGCGCGGCACGTACGGCAGGCGCGGCAGGCGCGGCCATGGCGGACGTCAACCGTCAGCCGCACGCGTCCGATCAGCCGCACGGGTCCGATCAGGCTCACCGGTGAATTTCACCGGTTCCGCCGATGCCGTGTTCCGCCCACCTTCTGACGTGCCTTGAGGTGTTCCGTCAGCCCCCCCTGCGCCCCTCGGCACCCGCTTCGAATCTGACTCGGCGGTAACCGGGCGGCAGCCCCCCGCTTACCGTGCACAGAACTTCCGCAAGTTGCCGGTCTACGCGCGCTGCGCTACGCGCGTCACCGCGTACCCCCGCTGACCTGGGCGAAATCCCGGATTTTCGGCGGCAATTCATCTCCGGGCTGTCGGACGGCCCGTCAATATCCTTGGCATGACCGCTTCCGGGTTTGGCTACCGCCTGGTATCACTTCTGTGACCCTCGCCACGCCACCCCACTGGAGATGCGATGATCCGCCCTGCCCGTGCCCTGTCCATCGCCGCCGTAGCGGCAGGCCTCACCATGACGACGCTCTTCGCCGCGTCGTCCGCGAACGCCGCCGGTGTCAACTACGTGGCCCTCGGGGACTCGTACTCCTCCGGCGTCGGTGCCGGCAGCTACCTGAGCGACAGCGGCAGCTGCAAGCGCAGCACCAACGCGTACGCGTACCTCTGGAAGAACGCGCACGCGCCGTCCTCCTTCAAGTTCGTGGCCTGTTCGGGCGCCAAGACCGGTGACATCCTCAACAGCCAGATCTCCGCCCTGGACGCCAGCACCACGCTGGTCAGCATCTCGGTCGGCGGCAACGACGCCGGTTTCGCCGACACCATGCAGACCTGTGTCCTCGGTTCGGAGTCCGACTGCGTCAACGCCGTCAACACCGCCAAGAACTACGCCACCACCACCCTGCCCGGCCAGCTGGACAAGGTGTACTCGGCGATCAAGTCGAAGTCCCCCAACGCCCACGTCGTGGTGATGGGCTACCCGCACATCTACAAGATCGGCGGCAGCTGCATCTTCGGTATCGGCGACACGGCTCGCGCCGCCATCAACAGTGCCGCCGACACCCTGGACGGCGTCCTCGCCAAGCGGGCCGCCAACGCCGGCTTCGCCTTCGGCGACGTCCGCAACGTCTTCACCGAGCACGAGATCTGCGGCTCGCTGACCACCTGGCTGAACAGCGCCACCCTGCCGGTCGACGAGAGCTACCACCCGAAGGCGGCCGGCCAGTCCGGCGGCTACCTGCCGGTGTTCTCGGCCTCCTGAGAACGGTAGGCCGTAAGGGCCGCAGGAGCCGGATCGGCCCGCAGCGGTCGTCGTGGCGGACCGCCGTAGCGAACCGCTTTGGCGGACCGTCGTAACGGACGGGCTCCGACGGGCACTGTCCCGTCATGGGGCATGCCGGTGCCGCCGTCCCCTCCCACGCTTCGGGCGGGGACGGCGGCACCGCCGTTTCAGCGGCCGTTCGGTGCCGATCCGTTCGGCGCGGATCCGTTCGGAGTGGGCCTGCCCGGGGCCGGTCCGGTCGGCGGGAAGGGGATGCTGGCGAGGACCGGCAGGAGTTCCGCCTCCTCGAAGTCGAGGTGCGCCTCCAGTTCGGCGGACATCCGGTCCAGCTCCGTACGGAGCCGCTCCGGTTCGGTGACCGCGATCCCGGCCAGCAGGGCCACCAACTCCTCTTTGATCCGCCCGATGGCCCGGTGCTGCTCGTCGAGCCGCGCCAGGACGTCGGCCAGCTCCGGGTGGCTGCGCGCGAGGGCGGGGAACACGGCGGTGTCCTCGCCGGTGTGGTGGTGCGTCAGCCCGTCGCAGAAGGCCAGGCAGTGCTGGCGCAGCTGCAGCCCGAGCGGGGCCGGTCGGCCCGGGAGGTGGGCGTGCGCTTCCTCCCGTACGTGGCGCAGCTGTGCGCGCAGCCAGGTGTGCGCCTCCAGCAGCTTGTCGGCGAGGCTGCGCACCACCGGGGCGGGGCTGACGGAGGGCGGCTCGGGTCGTTCCAGGGCGACGACCGGCAACTCCCGGTCGGTGTGCGCCTGGTAGTCGCCGTAGCCCGGAGCCTTCCGGACGACGGCGGCGAACAGCCGTTCCCGGCGGTCGCCTTCGGCGGGCACGGCGACGGTGTCGAAGGCCTCGACGCCGAATCCTGCACTGTCGAAGGCCTCGGCGCCGATCTCGACCCGGACCACCGGGTGGGCGAGGAGGTTGCGGTACCACTGGGGGTGTTCCGGCGCCCCGGCGGCCGAGGCGACGACCAGGAGCAACCCCTCCGCCCGGACGTACCCGAGCGGCACGGTGTGCGGCCGCCCGGAGCGTGCCCCGGTGGTGGTCAGCAACAGCAGGTCGCCGCCCTCGAACGGGCCGCCGACCCGCCCGCCGTTGGCGCGGAACTCCTCGATGACGTTCTGGTTGAAGGACATGGGCATGCGTGTGTGGTGGATCTCCAGAGAGGAAAGGGGAAGTCGCGGTCACCTGCTGTGCCGAGTGCCGAGTGCCGGAGCCGGTGATACGGCTGGTCGCGTGTACGGCGGCGTCCGTCACGGGGCACGGTTCGCGCACGCGGGCAGCGGGGTGACCGCCCGGCGTCAGATCAGGGAAGCGGAGAGCGTGCTCATCGCGCATCGTCCCTTCGGAAAGGTGCTCGCTCGGCTGTCGGCCGGCCCACTACTCTGTGGCCGACGCCGCGCTGCACGCCCCCATTAGAGCCAGGCCGCGGACGCGCTGTCAACGAGGACGATCGCCGCCGGAGAGGAACCGGAAGCTGCCGTGGAACGTGTGGTGGACCTCGACGACGCCGCCGCGCGGATCGCCGCCCGGGCCCCGGGGTGGCGTGCGGCCCGGCTGACGGTGGGCCCGCTCACCTGGCGCGATTGGCTCGCCCCGTGGCCGCAGCCGCTGGAGACGGACCGTGCCCGGGTCGTCGATCCGGACTCGGTCGGCCTGCGGCTGGCCGACCCGCTGACCGGTGGGGAACTGGAGGTGGTGCTCTTCCGCGGGGGCTGGGCGGACGTGTCCTACCTGGCCGCCGACTGGGAGGAGAAGCTGGTCACGGCGGGGGAGCACGAGGCGGGCGGTGTGATCCCGGCCCAGGACATCACCTCCGCGGCCGACTTCGAAGCGCGCCTGATCGGATGGACGGGAGACGTCTTCGGCGGCTGAGTGCCGGAGCGCGGGAGCGCGGGAGCGCCCGAGCGAACGGCGACGCGCCGCCGCCCCCTCGGAGGCGGCGGCGCGTCCGTCAGGCCCGGACGGTGCC
This sequence comes from Kitasatospora sp. NPDC001225, assembly GCF_053597855.1. Lineage (NCBI taxonomy): Bacteria > Bacillati > Actinomycetota > Actinomycetes > Kitasatosporales > Streptomycetaceae > Kitasatospora > Kitasatospora sp. NPDC001225. The sequence continues at coordinate 79,704 of NZ_JBSFJC010000021.1, read as the reverse complement.
CGTCAGCGGAGGTAGTCGACCAGGCCGGCCGGCTTGAGCCCGGCGGCGTCGGCGGCGGCGAGGGCGCGCTGGAGGTCGGAGGCGAGGGTGTCGGTCCAGTGCATCAGGACGACGTCGCCCGGCTGCAGCAGGCCCGGGTGCCAGATGTTGGCGGCGCCCCAGCTGAAGTCCGCGTCGGCGGTGAGCACGGTGCGGATGCCGCAGTTGGCGGCGGCCTGCAGGGTGTCGGCGTTCCAGGTGAAGTACGGCGGGCGGAAGAACGTCGGCGTGGTGCCGAAGATGCGGGTCATGGAGTCACGGGCGTCGCAGATCTCGACCTGCTGCCGTTCCAGCGGGAGCGTGCTGAGGTCGGTGTGGGAGACGCTGTGGTCCTGGACCGAGGAGCCGGGTACGGCGGTGACCCGCCGGAAGAAGTCCGGGTCGGTGGTGGCCGGCATCGGCAGCGGGAAGGCGGTGATCGGCAGCCGGTGGTCGGCGATGAACCGTTCCGCCTCGGGGGTGCGCTGCCAGCCGTCGTCCACGGTGAAGAAGACGACCTTGTCGTTGGTGGGGACGGAGCCGGCGGCGACGGCCGGGGCGGGTGCGGGGCCGTCCACCCGGACGTCGTCCACGGAGAACGGGCCCTGCTGGTACCAGCCGTGGACGTACAGCCGGATGCTGCGCGCGTTCGGGCCGGTGGTGAACCGGGTGCTCAGCCGCTGCCAGCCGCCGCCGGTGGTCTCCGTCCAGGCGGGTGCGACGTCCTTGCCGGTGCCGGTGGCGCCCAGGTAGACGAAGTTGCCGCGCACCCAGGCGGAGGCCGTGTAGGTGGTGTTGGGCTGGACCGCGACGGTCTGCGCGCACTCCCCGGTGGAGTCGGCGTTCGCGGGGGTGACGGTCAGCGCGGAGGCGCCGGTGTGCGGGGCGTTGGCGGTGATGGCCGCTTCGGCCGGTCCACCGGTGCAGCTCCAGCCGGGGATGCTGCCCCAGTCGGCGAGGTCGGGGGAGGGCAGTTCGAAGCCGGGGTTGGTGGCGAGGTTGACGGTCGGGGCGGCCTGGGCGCTCGGACCGCCGGCCGGGGCGGCGTCGGCCGAGGCCGCCGGTGCGGCGAGGCCGGTGAGCAGGGCGACCGAGGCGGCCAGCGCGGACAGGCGCGTGGACAGGCGTGTGGACGGGCGCGCGGACAGGCGTGTGGACATCGACACGTGAGGACTCCAGCAGGTGGGGGTACGCCCGTGGGGAGGGCGTGAGCGGAATCGGACCGTGGAACTCTGGATCGTCGCAACAATGGACTAGACCAATAAGGCCGTCAAGGGAACGGCGGATGAACCAGCTCGCCGCTGCGCGGTCATCGCGCCTGTGGCACAAGGGACAAGACGGTACGTCAAGGACCAGACGGACAGCCCCGGTTCAGGGCAGGTACAACTCCTCGATGTCCGTCGCGTAGTGCTCGGCGATCGCCGCCCGCCGCAGCTTCAGCGAGGGCGTCAGCAGCCCCTGCTCCTGGCTGAACTCCCGTGGCAGCAGTCGGAACGCGCGGATCGACTCGGCCCGCGAGACGGCCGTGTTCGCGGCCGCCACCGCACGCTGGACCTCCACGTGCAGCTCCTCGTCCGCGAGCACCGTCCACGGGTCCGCCTGCTCCCGCCCGTGGGTCTTCAGCCAGTGCGCCAGGGCGGCCGGGTCGAGCGTGATCAGTGCGGCCACGTACGGGCGGTCGTCGCCCACCACCAGGCACTGGGAGACCAGCGGGTGCGCCTCGACCCGTTCCTCCAGGGCCGCCGGGGCCAGGTTCTTGCCGCTGCTGGTGACGATCAGGTCCTTCTTGCGGCCGGTGATGCTGAGGTAGCCGTCCTCATCCAGCCGGCCCAGGTCGCCGGTCGCGAACCACCCGTCGACCAGGGACTCGGCGGTGCACCGCGGATGGTTGAGGTAGCCGCCGAAGACCGAGCCGCCGCGCACCCACACCTCGCCGTCGTCGGCGATCGCCACCGAGGCCCCCGGCACCGGCTGTCCGACCGTGCCGAGCTTCTGCCGGCCGGCCGGGTTGGCGGTGATCGCGGCGGTGGTCTCGGTCAGCCCGTAGCCCTCGTACAACTGGAGGCCGGCGCCGGTGAAGAACAGGCCCAGCTCGCGCCGGAGCGTTGAGCCGCCGCACATCACGCTGCGCACCCGGCCGCCGAGCACCGCCCGCAGCCTCGGGTAGACGGTCCGCTCGTACGCGAGGTGGCGCAGCCGCAGGGCCGCGCCCGGTCCGGGGCCGCGGCCGAAGGCCTTCTGCTCCCGGGCGGCGGCCCAGTCGACGGCCACCTGCCGGGCCTGCTCGAAGAGTTCGCCGCGCCCGGCGTCCTCGGCGGCCCGCCGGGCCTGCTGGAAGATCTTCTCGAAGACGTACGGGACGGCGTGCAGGAAGGTCGGGCGGAAGGTCTCCAGCGCGGGCAGCAGCGCGTCGGTGGAGACCTCGGGGATGTGCCCGATCCGGAAGCCGCCGCGGATCGCCGCGATCTGCACGGCCCGCCCGTAGACGTGCGCGAGCGGTAGGAACAGCAGGGTGGCGGGGCGGCCGCCGCCGGTGTCGCGCAGGACGTCCCCCCAGCCGGCGAGCAGGGCGTCCGCCTCGGCGGCCAGGTTGGCGTGGGTGATCAGGCAGCCCTTGGGGCGGCCGGTGGTGCCCGAGGTGTAGACGACGGTGGCGATGTTCCCGGCGGCGACGCCGAGGCGCTGGCGGTGGACCAGGGAGTCGGGCACGCCGAGGCCGTCCTCGGTGATCGCGGCGACGCAGTCGCGGTCCAGCTGCCAGATGCCGGTGAGGTCGGGCAGCGCGTCGCAGACCGCGCCGACGGTCATCGCGGCGTCCTCGTCCTCGACCAGGCAGGCCACCGCCTGGGTCTCGGCGAGGATCCAGCGCACCTGTTCGGGGGAGGCGGTGGGGTAGACCGGCACGGTGATCGCGCCGATCGACCAGAGTGCGTAGTCGAACAGCGTCCACTCGTAGCGGGTGCGGGACATCAGGGCGACCCGGTCGCCGTAGCGCACGCCGTGGGTGAGCAGACCCTTGGCCAGGGCGAGGACCTGGTCCCGGAACTCCCGGGCGGTGACGTCCTGCCACTGTCCGTCCTCGGTCCGCCGGGACAGCTGGACCAGGTCGGGGGTGCGCCCGGCGGTGTCGTAGAGGGAGTCGGCGAGTCCTCCGGAGGCCTCGGGCACGGCCGGGGCGGGGGTGGTGAACTCGCGCACAGTCCTCCCCAGTTCGGTGCCGGTAGTACGGGGTGGGCCGAAACTATCGGATCACCCTGTCACTGCCCAGGGTTGTGGCGGTGACACGACGAGATCGGCACCGGCCTCCTCCGGTGGTGTCGTCCCCGGGGAGGTGCGGAGGAGGAACCGCCGAGGGTGCGGGGGCCTCGTGTCAATCCCGCATTTCCGGGCACGGGCGGACATTTCGGACGCGAAGCGGGGGAGGGGGAGGCCGGTTTCTGACGTGTGCGGGACGAGACCGGTCGGTGGACCGGTTCGCCCCTCGAACGAGTGGTGAGGGCGTAGTAGAGTCTCGCAGACCTGTGGCCGGAAACCCCTCCTCCGACCTTGCCCTCGGCACCCTCCATGCCGTCCCGCGCCACCCCCCGTACCAGCCCCGTACCAGCACCGACCCGGCTCCGCCTCGGCCCCGATCCGGCCCTGAACCGGCGCCTCGACACCATCCCTCCACCGCTCCCGCCGTTCCTACCGTTCCCATCGCTCCCCGTCCGCGCCTGGCACTTCCCGACCGAGGACTCCATGCGTCTGCGCAGCAGCTCGATCCGCGCGAAGATCATCGCGCTGCTCCTGGTGCCCATCGTCGCGCTCGCCGCGCTGTGGGCCTACGCGACGATCGCCACCACCGGGGACGTCTGGAACCAGCTCGGGATCAGCCGTACGTACAAGGAGTTCGCGGGCCCGGTCGACCAGTACACCGGGGACCTCCAGAACGAGCGCCGCGCCGCCGTCCAGCGCCTGGCCGACCCGCGCTCGCCGGCCGCCAGGGACGGCTACGAGCGGGCCAAGGCCGCCACCGACCGCAGCCTGGACGTGCTGCGGCAGAAGAAGGACACCTCCGCGGGCAAGCTCTCCGCCCCGCAGCGCGGCCGCTTCGTGCAGATCGTCGCCGCCGCCGACCAGCTCGGACCGCTCCGCGCCCAGGTCGGCCGCTCCGCGCTGAACTGGGAGTTCGCGCTGGGCCAGTACAGCGACCTGGTCAAGCCGGTGTTCGGCTTCCGGTCCGCCTACGTCGCCCGGCAGAGCGGCCAACTCCCGCGTCAGGGCACCATCCTGATCGAGCTGGTGCGCGCCCGCGAGTACCTGTCGCAGGAGGACGCGGCGATGGAGGGCCTGCGCACCGGCGTCGCCAAGCCCACCGCCGAGCAGTACCAGGTCGCGCTGGACGCCCTGCACAACCAGCAGGCGCTGTTCACCGTCTACGTCGCCGAACTCGACCCCGCCGACCAGTCCGACTACGTCGCGCTGCGCGGCGGCGAGGCCTGGGGCGCGCTGGCCCGCGCCGAGGCGGACTTCGTCGGCGCCGGCGGCCCCGAGCGGGTGGTCCAGGCGCTCAACAGCGACTCCTGGCGGGTGACCGCCGACCGGGCGCTCGGCGACCTCGCCTCGATCAACAGCCGGATCTCCGCCGGGCTGGACGAGCGCGCGCGGTCCGCCTCGATGGGACTGCTGTGGCGCGGCGGCATCGCCGGTGCCATCGGCCTGGTCGCCGTGGTGCTGTCGATCATGATCTCGTTCCGGATCGGCCGCGGCCTCGCCCGCCAGCTGATCGGCCTGCGCAACGCGGCCCACGAGCTGGCCGGCACCCGGCTGCCGTCCGTCATGCTGCGGCTGCGCCGCGGCGAGCCGGTGGACGTGGCCACCGAGGCCCCCGAGCTGCACTTCGGGGACGCCGAGATCGGCCAGGTCGGCCAGGCCTTCAACGCGGTGCAACGCGCCGCCGTCGAGGCCGCCGTCGAACAGGCCGAACTGCGGCGCGGGGTCTCGGCGGTGTTCGTCAACCTGGCCCGGCGCAGCCAGGTGCTGCTGCACCGCCAGCTCACCCTGCTCGACACCATGGAGCGCCGCACCGAGGACCCGGCGGAGCTGGAGGACCTCTTCAAGGTCGACCACCTCACCACCCGCATGCGCCGGCACGCCGAGGGCCTGATCATCCTGGCCGGCGGCTCGCCCGGGCGAGCCTGGCGCAAGCCGGTCCGGATGGTGGACGTGGTCCGGGCGGCGGTCGGCGAGGTCGAGGACTACGCCCGGGTGATCGTCCGGCCGTTCCCCGGCACCGGCCTGCTCGGCAGCGCCGTCGCGGACGTCACCCACCTGGTCGCCGAACTCGTCGAGAACGCCGCCGTGTTCTCCCCGCCGAGCACCCAGGTCACCGTCCAGGGCGAGGTGGTGGCGCACGGCTTCGCGCTGGAGATCGACGACCGCGGCCTCGGGCTGAGCGAGCAGCTGCTCGCCGAGATCAACGAACGCCTCGCCGTGGAGCAGGAGTTCGACCTCGCCGACACCGACCGGCTGGGCCTGTTCGTGGTCAGCCGGCTGGCCCGCCGGCACGGCATCCGGGTGCACCTGCGGCCGTCTCCGTACGGCGGGACGACGGCGGTGGTGCTGATCCCGCGCGAGCTGCTCGCGGAGGCCCCGGACGGGCGGCCGGAGCCGGGCACGGCCGGGCAGCGGCCCGCGGCGGGCGGCCGGCGCGGGCAGCGGGACCTGGTGGCGGTACCCGGGTCGGGTGGTGCTTCCCCGTCGGCGGCTCCGTCGGCACGCCCGTCAGCTCCCTCGTCGGCGTCCGCGGTCGGTTCCGTCGGTTCCGCCGGTGCCGGTGGTGATGCGGACGGCAGGCACCGCGGGGCGACGGGAGGGCCGCGCCCCTCCGCGCCGGACGCGGGCCGGACGGCGGGCGGACTGCCGCGCCGGGTCTCGCGCGGCAAGGGCGGGCCGGTGCTGGTCCCCGCGCCCGCGGCGGACACCGAGGACGCGCCGGGGCCGGGGCGGCACCGGCGGGAGGACGTCGTGGTGGCCGCGGCCGAGGCGGCCGTCGCGGCTGCCGAGGCCGGCGGAGCTGCCGGGGCCAGTGGAGTCGGCGGCTCCGTCGGGCGGACCGACCCGGCCGCGGTTCCGCCCGCGGGTGCCGCTCCCCGGACGGCGGGCGGCCTGCCCCGGCGGGTCCGGCAGGCGAACCTGGCGCCGCAGCTCAGGGAACAGCTCACGGAACAGCTGAAGGAACGGTTCCGCAACGGAGCCGGTACCGGAGCCGACGGCGGGGCCGGAGGCGCGTCGGTCGGCGACGGATCGGCCGTAGGTGCCCAGGACGGCGGGGAGGCCCGGGAGGTCCGGGAACGCTCCCCCGAGGAGGCGAGGGCCACCTTCGCCTCCTTCCAGCGCGGCTTCACCCGGGGGCGAGGGGCCACGGCCCCGGCGGACCGTACGGTCGGCTCCCCGGGCCGCCCCGGTGCGCCGACGGACCGGACCGGCGCTCCGTTGACGGATCGTCCCGGCACACCCGACGATCGTGCCGTGCGGGGGACCGGACGGCCCACCGCCGTACCGGCCTGGCAGCCGCCCGACCGGTCCCGGCGGGCGATCGCCCCGGCGCCCGCCCCGGCGGCGCTGCCCGCGCCGCGGGACACCGGCCGGGCGCCGCTCGTCCGGCGGGTACCGCCCGGGCAGCCGGTCCGCCGGACCCCGGACACCGCCGTACCCGCACCACCCGCTTCATCCGCACCACCTGCACCACCTGCACCACCCGCTCCACACGCACCACCCGCTCCAGCGGAAGGAACTGATTCATGACCACGTCGATGCAGTCGTCAGGGGACCTCAACTGGCTCCTGGACGACCTGGTGGGGCGCGTCGCGGCCCTGCGGCACGCGGTGATCCTCTCCAACGACGGCCTGGCCACCGGCGCCTCCCGCGACCTCGACCGCGAGGACGCCGAGCACCTGGCCGCCGTCGCCGCCGGGTTCCACAGCCTGGCGAAGGGCGCTGGCGGGCACTTCAAGGTCGGCGGCGTCCGGCAGACCATGGTGGAGCTGGACGAGGCCTTCCTGTTCATCACGGCCGCCGGCGACGGCAGCTGCCTGGCCGTGCTGAGCGAGGCCGAGGCGGACATCGGCCAGATCGCGTACGAGATGGCGCTGCTGGTCAAGCGGGTCGGCGAGCACATGGCCGCCGAGCCGCGCACCGAAACCGCCCCGCCGGTGAGATGAGCGGTCCGATGGCGGATCCGAAGGCGGATGAGCCGGACGGCCCGGAGACGCCGGACGGCCCCCAGGTGCCGGTGGGTACGGCCGGGCCGTCCGGCGCCGGCGGTTCCTCCGGCGTCGGCGGTCCGTCCGGCAGTGGCGGTTCGGACGCCGTCGACCGCCCGGACGGCCATGGCGGCCAGGACGGCGAGGTCGACCCGGACGGGCCCGACGTCGACCTGTTCCGGCCGCGCACCCCGGTCGACGACCGCTGGTTCGACGACGAGGCCGGCCCGGTGGTGCGGCTCTACTCGATGACCCGCGGCCGCACCCGGCCGGTCGAGGAGGGGCTGTTCGACCTGATCTCGCTGGTCACCGCCGTCGATCCCGGGCCGGTCGCGGGGGCCGTGCCCGCGCACGTCCTCGACCCGGAGCACCAGACGCTGCTCACCCTGTGCCGCCGCGAGCCGCTCTCCGTCGCCGAGCTCGGCTCCTACACCGACCTGCCGGTCAGCGTGGTGCGGGTGCTGCTCGGCGACCTCTACGACGCCGAGCTGATCAGCGTCACCCGACCCGTTCCGCTCGCCGAGCTGCCGGACGAGCGCCTGCTGCGAGACGTGATCAATGGACTCCGTGCGCTCTGACCCCCGCCCCCGCCCGGAGGGCACCGTGCCCGATCCGGACGGCATCGCGTCCCACCCGGCGAACGCCAACGACCCGCGTTGGCGCGGCGGTCCGGCCGTCGCGGTGAAGATCCTGGTCGCGGGCGGCTTCGGCGCGGGCAAGACCACGCTGGTCGGATCGGTCAGCGAGATCCGGCCGTTGCGGACCGAGGAGGAGCTCAGCGAGCTGGGCCGCCCGGTCGACGACACCTCGGGGGTGGAGGCGAAGCGCACCACCACCGTCGCGATGGACTTCGGCCGGATCGATCTGCGGCCGGGCCTCGCGCTCTACCTGTTCGGCACGCCCGGGCAGGACCGGTTCTGGTTCGTCTGGGACGAGTTGGCCCGCGGCGCGCTCGGCGCCCTGGTGCTCGCGGACACCCGGCGGCTGGCCGACTGCTTCCCGTCGGTGGACTTCTTCGAGCAGCGCGGCATCCCGTTCCTGGTCGCGGTGAACTGCTTCGAGGGCACCGAGCGGTTCTCTCCGGACGAGGTCCGCGAGGCACTCGACCTCGACCCGGACATCCCGGTGGTGCTCTGCGACGCGCGGCTGCGGCAGGACGGCAAGGACCTGCTCGTCGCGCTGGTCGAGCACGCCGCCGCCGGCCGGCACCGTCGCGCCCCGGTCGGCTCCTGAGGGCGGCTCGGCCCCGGCCGGACCCGGCTCGGTCCGGTCGGAGCAGGTCCAGCTCCGGCCGGGGGCGGCCCGCGCTCCGGCTCGACAACGGGTGAAGGACGGCTGGGCGACCGCCGTACGACGGGCGTGCGAAGAGTCGGCAGGTCAGCGCGCCGACCTGCCCCTTCCGCCCGGCGTCTCATTCCATCGTCCGCATCGTGGACGATCACTGCGCCGAAGGTTGCCTAGACCGGCCCGGCCGTGGAAGGCTCTGTGGACGAAGGCCGCCCGGCCATGCCGTCGGGGGCGCCGGAAACGCCCCGTTCGTACGGGCGTTGCAACCGGCGGACGGCCTTCGACGAACCGGCGAGGCATCGTCGGCGGGCACCGTCAACGGTGCGCCGCCGTGTGGAGAACGAGGGGGAGGGCAGCAGGATGACCGTCGGCCGACGACGCATCACCACCGCCGTGCCCGGCTCCCCGCTGCCCGGTGCCCCCATGCCCGGCGTCGCCGTGACCGGTGCCGCCGATCCGGCGCTCACCGTCCGCCGCTACATCGACCACGCGCTGATCTGCAGCGCGTGTTGTCGCTGACCGGCCTGACCTTCCCGACCTTCCCGGTACGTCCCCGGCGCTGACGGCCCACCCGGCCCTCTCGGTCCACCGTCCGACGCACCGCCGAAACCCGTCGACCAGGCCGTAGCGGACCGCCCGTCCGGCGTGCCCGCGGCCGACCAACCGGACCCGCCCAGCGGAGAGACCACCAGTGAACATCGTCTGCCCCAGCACCACCCCCGGCATCGTCGGCCGTACCCGAACGGCCGGGTCGGCCCCCGCGATGCGCGCGGGTGGACGGACCGGACGGTGGAACCGGTGCGGGAGCCGCGCCGTGGACAGCCGGCGGGGTCGCCTCGACCTCGAGCCGTTCTGGCCGTCCCGGCAGCCGCACCTGTTCGATCAAACGTGTCCCGGCTCGCCCAGCGCGTCCCGGCCCTCCGCCCGCTGATCCGGTTCGTTCCGGTCCAGCCCAGGCAGTACGCCCGGTCGACGCGCAGACGACTCCACCCCGTCCGTCACGCGCGAAATGAGCGGCACACCATGTCTTCTTCCTCCACGGCCACCCTGCCCCTGCCCACCGCGACCCCGCACCTGCGCGCGGTCCGCTCCGTCCCGCCGGTCTCCTCCGTCCCCGCCACCGCGCCGGTCGGTCCCGGCGCGTCCGGGGCCGCGGGACCGTCCGTCCCCCCGGCGTCGCTGTCCGACCGATGGCCCGGGGTGGCGGCCCGTCCGCCCTATGCCGGACCGACCCACGCCGGAACGGCCCACGTCGGCCCGGCCCATGTCGGACCGACCCGTCCGGCGACCGTCCCGGCACCCGCAGCCGCGCAGCCGGGAGTGACCGTCCCGCAGGTGCCCCAGGCGCTGCTCGCCGCGCTGCCGGAGGGGGCGGCCGTCGTCGCCACCCTGCCGCAGGGCGCGCTGCCGCAGGGTCTGCTCGCCCAGTACGGAATCCAGTTCGGCGGCGTGAACGGCGGCGCGATGGTCGGGTACCTGGTGCTGGTGCCGACCGAGGGCCCGGCGGCGCAGGTCGTCGGCCTGCCGGGGGCTCCGGCCGGTGTCGGGGCCGCCGCCCCGTCCGGAACCCACACGCTCCCCGGGGCCCACCCGGCCCACGGGGCGCAGCCGACGACCGGCGGGCCCGCCGGCCAGACCGTGGCCGGGGTCCGTCCGGTCCGCCCGGCCGGGCGCGGCATCGCCGTCGACACCGAGCGGCGCAACGCCTACGTCGACGGGCGGCTGCTCGACCTCACCTACCTGGAGTTCGAGCTGCTGGCCCACCTCACCGAGCACCCGCAGCGGGTGCACACCCGGGACCACCTGGTCTCCGCGGTCTGGGGCTACGGCCACGTCGGGGACGGGCGGACGGTCGACGTGCACGTCGCCCGGCTGCGCCGCAAGCTCGGACCGGCCTACCGGGACACCATCGTGACGGTCCGCCGGGTCGGCTACAAGTACACCCCGGCCGCGGTCTGACGGCTGGTTCCGGCCTGACGGCGGATCTGACAGCCGATCTGACGGCCGGTCCGGCGTCCGATCTGGCAGCCGGTCGCCAACGGCCTCTTGCCGCCGGTCGGTTGAAATTCGGCCGGTCGAAGCAGCGGACCGCTCGTCCTGGACACGGACGGGCGGCCCGCTGCTTCGTCGCGTTCCGGCGGCGCGGAAGGAGCGCCGGGAGCGTCAGCCGCGCTGGTCCGGCGGGAGCAGGAGGACGGCGAGGGCGTCGGCGCAGCCGCGGGCGTGGCCGAGGAACCAGTCCAGCCGGTCGTCGGTGAGGTGCGCGGGCGTCGAACGGACCGCCAGCGCGAACCGCGCCTGCCCGGCGCCGTCCAGGACGGGCACGGCCACCGTCCGCACCCCGGCGGTCGACTCGCCGTCGTTGAGCGCGTACCCGGCCGTTCGGACCTTCGCCAACTCCTCCTCCAGGACCGCCGGTTCGGTGATCGTGCGGTCGGTGAAGGAGGCCAGCGGGCCGAGTGTCGAGGGCGTCGTCTCGCCCGGGCGGGGCCAGGCCAGCAGGACCTTGCCGAGCGCCGTGGAGTGCAGCGGGCGGCGCAGGCCCAGTCCGGTATCCGGGCGGACCGATCCGCCGACCAGGATCACCGCGTGCGCGCCGCTGCGGATCGCCAGGTCGGCGGTGGCCTTGGTGCGCCGGGACAGCAGCTCCAGCTCGGGCCCGGCGAGGTGCAACCCGCGCTGGTGGAAGGTGAGCTGGCCGAGTTCGGCGACGGCCGGACCGAGCCGGTAGCGGGCGGTCTGCTCGTCCTGCTCCAGGAACCCGGCGCTGACCAGCGTGCGGGCCAGCCGGTGCGCGGTGGAGACCGACAGGCCCATCCGGCGGGCCAGGTCCGAGGCGCTCAGGTCGGGGCCGTTGTCATGGAAGCAGTGCAGGAGTCCGAGCGCGCGCTGGACGGCCTGCGCACCGGCCGGCGGACTCTGGACGGCGGTGGCGGCCCCGGGCATGGCACCTCGCGTTTCGGTTCGGAACTCCGGCCCGGCGGCCGGAGGCGGTCTCAGCGTAGGGCAGCCGGTGCTGCGGGAATGTGTCGACGACGTTGCAATGGAATGGCGTTGATGAACAACCGATCCCATCATGTGGCAAAGACTTGCCTCGGGCTCGTCCGCCGTGGAACGCTCCTGGCATCGCGCCGGACGGCCACTCGGTCCAGGCGGCGCCTGCCCCGACTCTGCGGAAGGAGAAGCACCGTGACGTCCCACCGGTGTCTCCCCTCCCGTGCGTGTTGTCGCTGACCGACGCCTCCCGCGCCACCTGCCTTCCTCCCTGCATCGTGGCGTACAACTTCCTTGCGCACCAGGCTTCCTGTGCCTCCGTGCGGTAATCGATCCCGAGCTCCTCCGGCTGTCGTCGGAGCCCCCGTAGAGGACCAACTCCGTTGTCCAGTCGCATCCAGAACGCCTCCCCGCTTCCCGACACCCTCTGGTTCACCCGCTGCCCGGTGCCCACCGCGACCGGGATCGCCGCCGACCAGGGGTGGCTCGCCCAGGAGTTCGCCGCCGACGGCATCGCCGTCCGCTCCTTGCAGGACGCTCCGCCGGAGGTGGCGGCGGACCACCACTACACCCACGCGCTGACCGGACTGTTCCGGGAGGGCGGCAACGTCCCCGCACTGTGGGCCCGTTCGCGCGGCGAGGCGACCAGGCTGATCGGCCTCACCTGGATCGAGGAGCGCCAGGTGGTGCTGGTGCGGGCCGGCAGCGGCGTGACCGAACCGGCGCAGCTGCGCGGACTGCGGCTGGCGGTGCCGCATCATGACATCGGCATCGACTTCTGGCGGGCGATGGCGCTGGCCGGCCTCCGCGGCGCCCTCGGGCTCGCGGGCCTCACCCTGGCGGACGCCGAGCTGGTGGACGTCCCCGGCGTCCCGGGCGGCGGGCAGTGGTCCGCGGAGCTGGCCGCCCTGCGGGACGGGGTGGTGGACGCGGTGTACGTGAAGGGGGCGCTCGCCGTCGAGGCGGCCCGCCGGATCGGTGCGGAGGTGGCCGTGGAGCTGGACGCGGCGCCGGACCGCCGGGCCCGGGTCAACAACGGCACCCCGCGGCCGATCACCGTCCACCAGCGGCTGCTGGACGAGCAGCCCGAGCTGGTCGCGCGGTTCCTCGCGGTGCTGCTGGAGGCCGCCGACTGGGCGGCGGAGCACCCGGAGGAGGTGGTCCGGATCCTGCGGGCCGAGACCGGTGCCGGGGCCGAGGGCGTCGCCGGGGCCTATACGCCGGGCAGTCACCGCACCCTGCACCTGGACCTGTCGGCGGAGCGGCTGGAGCTGCTGGCGCTGCAGGAACGGTTCCTCGGGGAGCAGGGCTTCCTCACCGCGCCGGTGGACGTCCGGGCGTGGGCCGACCCGGAGCCGCTCCGTGCGGCCCGCGAGCTGCTGCGTGCGCGGCGTGCGGGTGAGGGCGCGGGTGTCGCTGCCGGCACCGACACGAGCGGCGCCGCAGGTTCGGGTGCGGGCGCCGACAGCGTTCGGATCACAGACTTCAGGTAACAGCGTTCAGCTAACAGATTTCAAAAGTTGTCAGCTGTCGGCTGTCATCTGTCACTCACATGGAGACCCCCGTGAAGACCCCCCGCCTCGCCCTCGCCGCCACCGCGCTGCTCGCCTCCACCGCCCTGGCCGCCTGCGGCTCGTCCGCCGACGGGGCCAAGGCCTCCGCCGAAGGCGGGGCCGGTGGCAAGGCCGACGTGGTGCTCCGCCTGCCCGACCCCGGCAACAACGGCTTCCTCGCCCGCGGCAAGAAGGACGGTTCGCTGGACCGGGCCCTGGCGGCCGTCCACGCCAAGGTCGCCTGGACCGGCAGCGCCGGCCCCTTCGCCCCCGCCGCCCAGGCCCTCTCCGCCGACCAGCTGGACGTCGCCCAGGGCTCGATCACCTCGGCCGTCGCCGCGCTCGCCCAGAAGCCCGGCTTCAAGCTGTTCGCCCAGACCGCGCCCGACGGCGTCGGCGAGGGGATCCTGGTGAAGAACGACTCGCCCGTCAAGTCCGTCCAGGACCTGGTCGGCCGGAAGGTCGCCGTCTCCCAGGGCGGCACCAGCGAGTACCTGCTGCTCAAGGCGCTGGCGAAGAACGGGGTCCCGGCCGACAAGGTGGAGCGGGTCTACCTGCGCGCCGACCAGACCTCCGGGGTCTTCAACTCCGGCCAGGTGGACGCCTGGGCGACCTGGAACACCTTCGCGACGCCCGCCATCGCCAACGCCGGCGCGCACTTCCTGGTCAACGGCCAGGAGGTCGGCTCCGACAACTACGCCGTCTGGGCGGTGCGCAACGGCTTCGCCGACAAGCACCCCGAGGTGGTCAAGGCGTTCTATACCTACCTGCGCGAGAACGGCGAGAAGGAGAAGGCCGACCCGGCCGGCTACCTCAACGTGTTCACCGACGCCGGCCCGACCGCCGTCACCCCCGCCGAGAAGGACGTCGCGGTGAACGTCAGCAGGCAGGGGACCCCGGCCGACGCCATCTCCGACGCCGACACCGCGCGGTTCGGGACGGTCGCCCAGTTCTTCGCCGACCAGAAGGTCACCAAGCAGCTGGTGGACGTCAAGCCCTACCTGATCGACGTCAACAGGCTCGGGGACGGTGCCAAGTGACCACCACGACAGAGAAGTTCACCCCCGAGGACACCCGGGCCGCCCTCGACGCCGGCCTGGTCGCCCCGCAGAGCCGGCGGAACCGGCCCCGCCCCCGCGCGCTGGCCGTGACCCTGCGCACCGTCGGTCCGCTCGCCCTGCTCGGTGGCTGGGCGCTCGCGTCCGCCACCGGCGCGCTGACCCAGGACGTGCTCGCCTCGCCCGCCCAGGTCGCCCAGGCCGTGGGGGAGTTGTGGGGCAACGGTCAGCTGACCGACGCCCTGTCCGTCTCCCTCACCCGGGCCGGGCTCGGCCTGTTCTTCGGCGCGACCACCGGCCTGGTGCTCGGCGTGGTCACCGGATTCACCCGGCTCGGCGAGGAGTTGCTCGACTCCGCGATCCAGATCCTGCGGACCGTCCCGTTCTTGGCCCTCGTCCCGCTGTTCATGGTGTGGTTCGGCATCACGGAGACCGCGAAGGTGGCCCTGATCGGGGTCGCCACCAGCTTCCCGATGTACGTGTCCGCCTCGGGCGGGGTCCGCAGCACCGACCGCAAACTGGTCGAGGCGATGCGCAGCTTCGGCCTCGGCCGCTGGGCGATCGTGCGCACCGTCGTGCTGCCCGGTGCGCTGCCCTCGCTGCTGTCCGGACTGCGCCTGTCGATGACGCTCAGCGTGATCGCCCTGATCGCCGCCGAGGAGATCAACTCCACCGAGGGCATCGGGTACTTGATGGCCCAGGCGCAGAACTACTCGCGCACCGACGTCCTCGCCGTCTGCATCCTGATCTACGGGCTGCTCGGCCTCGCCGCCGACGGCATCGTCCGAGTCCTGGAGCGCGTGCTGATGCCGTGGCGCCAGGCCGTCCAGGGAGCGGCCCGATGACCGCCGACACGACCACCGCCGCCGCCCTCGCCCCCTCCTCGCCCCGTTCGCCCGCTCCTCCCTCGGCGTCCGAGCGGACGGCCCCGGCCGTCCACCTGCGCGGCCTGCGCCGGGTGTTCGGCACCCGGGCGGTCCTCGACGGGGTCGACCTCTCCATCGCCCGCGGCGAGTTCGTCGCCCTGCTCGGCGCCAGCGGGACCGGCAAGACCACGCTGCTGCGCATCCTCGGTGCGCTCGACCAGGCCGACGAGGGCACCGTGCTCGTCCCGCTGGTCCGTACCGTGGTGTTCCAGGAGCCCCGGCTGGTGCCGTCCAAGCGGGTGCTGGCCAACGTCACGGTCGGCCTCCCGCGCGGCGCCGCGACCCGGGAGACCGGGCTGAAGGCACTCGCCGAGGTCGGCCTGGAGCGGCACGCCGAGGCCTGGCCGGCCACCCTCTCCGGCGGTGAGGCGCAGCGCGTCGCGCTCGCCCGGGCACTCGTCCGCGAGCCGCAACTCCTGCTGCTGGACGAACCGTTCGCCGCCCTGGACGCGCTCACCCGACTGCGCATGCAGGACCTCGTCGGCGACCTGGTGCGCCGCCACCGCCCGGCGGTCCTGCTGGTCACCCACGACGTGGACGAGGCCGTACGGCTCGCCGACCGGGTCGTGGTCCTGCGCGACGGCCTGCTCGCCCGGGACGAGGCCGTCACCGTCGAGAGCCCGCGCGATCCGGCCGACCCCGCCTTCGCCGACCTGCGGCGCCGTCTGCTCGCCGACCTCGGCGTCCACTGACGTCCGCGACCCCCCGCTTTCCCCGACCTTCCCCCGATCCCGCCTGCCTTCCCACAAGCCAGGCCCGCACCACCGGAGTTGACCAGATGACCGTCACCCTCGGCGTCCACGCCAGCAACCCCTCGCTCTACTACCTCGCCCGACTCCCGTACCTGGACGAGGAGCTGGCCCCGCTCGGCGAGACCGGCGCCTTCCACCACTACGCGGACGGCACCCGCACCGGCGCCCTGCTTGCCGAGGGCGTCATCGACTTCGGCGGCACCGGCTCCACCCCGCCGATCACCGCCCAGGCGGCCGGCCACGACCTGGTCTACGCGGCGGTCTCGGCGCCCCGACCGGACCACGGCGCCCTGCTGGTGCTGGACTCCGGTCCGGTGCGGACGGTCGCGGACCTCAAGGGCGGCACCGTCGTCCTCTCCGTCGGTTCCTGGCAGACCCACCTGCTCGCCAAGGCCCTGCACGCCCAGGGGCTCTCGTACGGCGAGGACGTCACCCCGGCGCGCCCGGCGGCCGGTGAGGACCAGGCCCGGCGGCTGCGCGACGGCGAGATCGCCGGCTGGATCGCCCAGGGCGCCGAACTCGCCGCGGCCCGCCGCACCGGGGAGTTCCGTGAACTGGTCCGCACCGGTGACGTCATCACCGACCGCTCGGTGTTCTTCACCCGTCGGGACTTCGCGACCGGGCGCCCCGAGGTGGTCGCCGCGATCGCGACCGCGCTGCGCCGGGCGGACGCCTGGGTGGCCGCCAACCCGGCCGAGGCCGCCGCGATCGCCGCCGAGAACCTGGGCGGCACGGCCGCCGACTGGCAGGCCGCGCTGGTCGCACTGCCCTGGCGACTGGAGCCCGCCACGGCCGGGTTCGTCGCCGAGCAGCAGGAGGCCGCGGACATCTTCCACGGCGTGGGCTTCATCGACCGGGCGCTGACCGTCGCCGACGCCCACCTCCCCGGCCTGGAATCCCCGGTGGCCGCCGCGCTCGCGAAGGCGGTCTGACCCATGGCCTCCGAAGTCCTCTGGTACATCATCCCGCGCGAGGGCCACTACCCCTGGGAGCCGGCCGGGCGCCGCCCGGTAGACCTCCGCTACCTCCAGCAACTGGCGGGCAGCGTCGAGCGTTTGGGCTACACCGGCGCCCTGCTCGCGACCGACCTGTACGACGTCTGGACGCTCGGCAGCGCGCTCGCCGCCGCCACCACCCCGGCCTTCAAGCCGCTGCTGGCCGTCCACCCGGGGCTGGTCTCACCCACCCTGCTGGCCAAGATGGCGCTCAGCTTCGACCACCTGCACGGCGGCCGACTGCGCTTCAACGTGGTGAACGGCTCGACCGCGCAACTGCGCGAGTACGGCCTGGACGTCGAGCACGACGACCGCTACCGGCTCAGCGGCGAGTACTGGTCGATCGTCAAGCGCCTCACGGCGGGCGAAGTCTTCGACCACAAGGGCGAGTTCTACGAGCTGAAGAACGCGGGCGCGAGCCTGCGCGAGCTGGCCCCGGCGCAGCCCGGCGGCATTCCGCTCTGGTTCGGCGGCAGTTCGGCGGCCGGCATCGAGATGGCGGCCGAGCACGTGGACGTCTACCTGACCTGGGGTGAGCCGCCGCACCTGCTCAAGGAGAAGCTGGACCTGGTCCGCGAGCGCGCCGCCGCCCACGGCCGGAGCCTGCGGATCGGACTGCGGCTGCACCTGATCGTCCGCGACACCGAGGACGAGGCCTGGGCGGCCGCCGACCGGCTGCTGGACGTCACCAGCGAGGCCACCTACGCGCGCCAGCTGGGCGGGGCGAAGGGGGAGGACGGGGTCGGCTGGCAGCGGCAGTTCCGCCAGCACGGGGGCAAGGTGCCGGCCCGGGCCCGCGAGCTGGAGGCCTACCCCAACCTCTGGCCGGGGATGAGCCTGTTCCGCCCCGGCCCCGGCACCGCGGTGGTCGGTTCGACGGCCCAGGTGATCGAGCGCCTGCAGGAGTTCGAGGCGCTGGGTGTCGACACCTTCATCCTGTCGGGCAACCCGCTGCTGGAGGAGGCCCACCGGGTTGCAGAAACGGTTCTGCCCGCTCTGGGCATCAAGCGGCCGGCAGCGAACAGCTGACGGCTGACAAGTAACAGATATCAGCGAACAGATAACAGATGACAGCTGACAGATTTCGAAATCTGTCAGCTGTCATCCGTCGATCGTCAGCCAGGCGCCTCCCGCTCCGCCGGAGGAGCCTTGGCTCAGCGGCTCAGCCGGTCGATCTCCGCCAGCTCCTCAGCCGTCAGCGGGCCGCCCGCCAGCGCGTCGAGGTTCTGGTCCAACTGGGCCACGCTGCTCGCGCCGATGATCACCGAGACCACCCGCGGGTCCCGCAGCACCCAGCACAGCGCCAGCTGCGCCAGCGTCTGCCCGCGCCCCTCGGCGACCTTGGCCAGCGCCCGCAACCGGTCCAGCTTCGGCCCGGCCAGCGCCTCCTCGGTGAGGAACTTCCCGACCGACATCCGCGAGCCCGCCGGCACCTCCCCGGTCAGGTAGCGGTCGGTCAGCAGCCCCTGGGCCAGCGGCGAGTAGGCGATGAGGCTGGTCCGGGTGTCGCCCACCGCGTCCAGCACGCCGTGGTCCTCCACGTACCGGTTGAGGATCGAGTACGCCGACTGGTTCATCAGCACCGGCGTCCCCAGCTCGCGCAGGATCGCCACCGCCTCTCGGTGCTGCTCCGCCGGGTAGTTGGAGATCGCGGCGTACAGCGCCTTGCCCGAGCGCACCGCGCTGTCGAGCGCCCCCATCGTCTCCTCGATCGGGGTGTCCGGGTCGTACCGGTGCGAGTAGAAGACGTCGACGTAGTCCAGGCCCATCCGGTCCAGCGACTGGTCGAGGCTGGCCAGCAGGTACTTGCGGCTGCCGCCGTTGCCGTACGGGCCGGGCCACATGTCCCAGCCGGCCTTGGTGGCGATGAACAGCTCGTCCCGGTACGGCCGGAAGTCCTGGGCGAACAGGTAGCCGAAGTTGCGCTCGGCGCTGCCGTACGGCGGGCCGTAGTTGTTCGCCAGGTCGAAGTGGGTGACGCCCCGGTCGAAGGCCCGGCGGAGCACCGCCCGCTGCACCTCCAGCGGCTGGGCGTCACCGAAGTTGTGCCAGAGCCCGAGCGATACGGCGGGCAGCTGGACGCCGCTGTGGCCGGCCTTCCGATAGGTCATCGAGTCATAGCGGTCATCCGCGGCGAGGTAGCTCATGCCGGACATCTTGCCAGTCGGCCGTGGCGGATCAAGCCCTTGCCCCGTCCCCGGCCGGTGCCTATGCTCGCGGAGGATCGTGCGCGTGCGAGGCGAGGGGGAGGCGAGATGGCAGTCCGGACCGTGACCGCCGCCGCAGCCCGCTGTTGTTGTCGCCGCCACCGCAGCACCGTCCGCTGACGCCACCCGCGTGCCCTGCCGCCCGAGCGGCGCGCCGCCCGTCCCGTCAGCCGCTCCGCCGGTGCCCGCCCGTGGGAGTGCGGCGCCGGACCACGTACCGGCTCCCCGTGCCCCGCGCGGCCCGTCGGCTCCCGGGGCTCCACCGGCCCCGTCAAGCCCGGCCCGGTCTGCGCCGAACCCCTTCCCGAGGGCTCCTCCTCGAGCCCCTCCGACTCTTCCCGAGCCCCTCCCGAGCCCCTCCCGAGCGTTCAAGGAGACCGCCGTGCGGTTCACCGTCTCGTCCCTCGTCGCCAACGCCCCCGATCCGGTCACCGGCGTCCGGCGCACCCCGGAGCAGAAGCTCCACAACGTCATCGACCAGGCGGTCCTCGCCGAGCGGCTCGGCTACGACGGCTACGGGGTGGGGGAGCGGCACGGCGAGCCGTTCCTCTCCCCGGCCCCGCCCCTGCTGCTCAGCGCGATCGCCGCCCGCACCTCCACCATCCGGCTGTTCACCACGGTGACGGTGCTCAGCATCCTCGACCCGGTCCGGGTCGCCGAGGACTACGCGATGCTCGACCAACTCTCCGGTGGCCGACTTGAGTTGATCGTCGGCAAGGGCAACGACCCGCGCCACTTCGGGCTGTTCGGCCTTCCCGAGGAGCGCCAGTGGGAGGCGCTCGCCGAGAACTACGGTCTGCTGCGCAGGCTCTGGCGCGAGGAGAAGGTGACCTGGGAGGGCTCGACCCGCCCGCCGCTCCGGGACGCCACCGTCTGGCCGCGCCCGCTCCAGGACCCGATCCCGGTGTGGCACGGCAGCGCGACCAGCACGCGGTCCACCGACCTCGCGGCCCGCCACGGCGACCCGCTCTTCTCCGCCAACTCCTTCCACCCGCTGGAGAAGTACCGGGCGCTGGTCGACCACTACCGCGAGCGCTGGGAGTACTACGGGCACGACCCGGAGCGGGCCAGGGTGGGCGCGAGCTTCGGCGGACTGTACGTCGCCAAGCGCTCGCAGGACGCGGTCGAGGGCTTCCGCCCGTACTGGAACGCCCTGTTCGACTCGGCCGCCGGTCGGCACAACAACTCGCCGTTCACGTCGCTGGAGGACGCGCTGGAACGCGGTTCGGCCCTGGTCGGCAGTCCGCAGCAGGTGATCGAGAAGATCCACCGCTACCACGAGGCCTTCGGCAACGAGGTGGTCGGCATCGGGGTGGACGCACTCACCGAGGGGGCGCAGCGCGAGCAACTGGAGCTGTTCGCGAGCGAGGTGGCCCCGGAGGTCCGCCGCGCGCTGCCGTAGTCGCCCGCATCCGGCGCCCGCCCGCGCAGTGCGCCGTGCACCCCTCTACGCGGCGTGACGCCGGCCACCGTCCGTGACGTGACGCGCGCCACCAGGCGCGCCGGAATGCCGCTCGGCGGTGCGGGGGATGACGAACGGTCGAGGGGCCGTGGCCGCCGGGGGGCGGCGCACGGCCCTCAACCGTTCCGCGAGGAGGATCCGGGCGCCCCGGGGCGCCCGGGCGGAGTCAGCACTGGTCTTCTGTACCTACTGGTATGTACAGTGAGTCGCATGAGCACCCAGGACCGTCTCATCGAGAGCACCCAGGCCCTCCTCTGGGAGCGCGGCTACGTCGGCACCAGCCCCAAGGCCATCCAGCAGCGCTCCGGGGTCGGCCAGGGCAGCATGTACCACCACTTCACCGGCAAGCCCGACCTCGCGGCCGCCGCCCTGCGCCGCAGCGCCGAGCAGATGCGGGGCGTCGCCGAGGCCGACCTCGCCGCCCCCGGCACCGCCTACGACCGGATCGCCGCCTACCTGCACCGCGACCGCGACGTCCTGCGCGGCTGCCGGATCGGCCGGATGGCCCAGGACCCCGACGTCGTCGCCGACCCGCAGCTGCGCGCGCCCGTCGAGGAGACCTTCGACTGGCTGCGCGGCCGGATCGCCGAACTGGTCGCCCAGGGCCAGGCGGACGGCGAGTTCACCCCCGGCCTCGACCCGGCCGACACGGCCGCCGCCGTGGTCGCCGTCGTCCAGGGCGGCTACGTCCTGGCCCGCGCCGCCGACAGCGCCGAGCCGTTCGACCGGGCCGTCCGCGGCGCCCTCGGCCTGCTCGCGGCACACCGCACGGCCTGACCCGCACGGCCCCGGGCGCGCCGCCGAACCCTCGCGGCCGAACCCGTACGACCAGAGCCGACGCGCCCGCCGAAAACCAGGACGTCCGCCGTCAGACCGGCCAGAACCCGAGGAGCCCCGCCGTGCACGCCATGCAGTACGAGATCACCCTCCCCGCCGACTACGACATGGGCGTCATCCGCAAGCGCGTCGCCGACAAGGGCCACCTGCTCGACGCGCACCCGGGTCTCGGCCTCAAGGCCTACCTGGTCCGCGAGCGCGGTCGGCAGGGCTCGCCCGTCAACCAGTACGCGCCGTTCTACCTCTGGCGCACCGCCGAGGGCATGAACGGCTTCCTCTGGGGCCCGGGCTTCCGCGGCCTGAGCGCCGACTTCGGCCGCCCCGCCGTCCGGCACTGGCTCGGCGCGGGCCTGGCCCGTGGCGCGTCGTCAGTAGCGGGGGAGAGGACCGAGCAGCCCAGCACCGCCACCCGGGCGACCGTACGGCTGCCGGAAGGCGCCGACCCGGCCGAGGCCGTCGAGCGGGCGCTCGCCGACCTGCCCGCGCACCCGGACCTGCACACCGCCGCCGTGGCCGTCGACCCGAGCCGCTGGGAGCTGCTCAGCTTCGCGCTCTGGCACGGCCCGGCCCCCGAGGACGCGCCCGGCGTCCGGTACCAGGTGCTGCACCTGTCCCGCCCCGAACTGGACCGGCTGCCCGCCGGCCGCCACTGGTGAAAGGACCCACCGCCCCGATGTCCCCCGCGACCGCTCCCGCCGGCCCCGACCTCACCCCGGCCCCGCTCGACCGCGCGGCCGGCCACGCCCTGCTCGCCGACCTGGCCGGTCCGGGCGCCGCCGCCACCCTCGGCGGCCTGGACGCCCTCGCCCCCGGCTTCCCCGACTGGATCGTCACCAGCCTCTTCGGCGGCACCTACCAGCGCCCCGGCCTCGCCCTGCGCGACCGCCAGATCGCCAACCTGGCCGCCCTCACCGCCCTCGGCGGCGTCGAGCCGCAGCTCGCCGACCACGTCCGCTACAGCCGACGGATCGGCCTGACGGAGGCGGAGATCACCGAGGTCATGGTCCACCTCGCCCCGTACGTCGGCCTCCCCAAGGCGCTGGCCGGCCTGCGGGTCGCCACCGCGACCTTCGCCGAGAGCACCGAGAGCACCGAGAGCGCCGAGGCCACCAAGGCCGCCGAGAGCGCCTCCGGGACCGTCACCGAGGAGGCCGGGGCATGAGCCGCACCGTCCGCACCGTCCTCGGCGACCTGGACCCCGCCGTCCTCGGCGTCACCGACGCCCACGACCACCTCTTCATCCGCAGCCCGCTGCTCCCCGGCCAGGAGCTGGACGACCCGGCCGCCGCCGAGGACGTCCTGCGCGCCTACGCCGCCGCCGGCGGCCGCACCCTCGTCCAGTGGACCCCGCTCGGCCTGGGCCGGGGCGCGGACTCGCTCGCCGCGCTCTCCCGTACGACCGGCGTGCGGATCGTCGCCGCCACCGGCGCGCACCAGGCGGTCCACTACGTGCCGGGCTCCTTCTCCGCCACCGGCGCCGGGGCGGAGGACCGCCCCGGCCCGTACGCCGACCTGGCGGAACGTTTCGTCGCCGAGCTCACCACCGGTCTGCCCGGCGCGCCCGAGGGGGTCCGGGCCGGGCTGATCAAGGTCGCGGCCGACGCGGGGCCCGACAGTCGCCACACCCGGTGGACGATGGCCGCCGCCGCCGAGGCCCACCACGCCACCGGCGCCCCGATCGCCGTCCACCTCGAAGCCGACGGTGCCCCGCCAGGGGTGGTGCACCGGCTGTGCCACCGGCACGGCGTCCGGCCCGACCGGGTCATCCTCGGCCACCTCACCCGGCTCCCCGACCGTGCGCTGCACCGCCACCTGGCCGCCGAGGGCGTGTACCTCGCGCTGGACAGCCCCTCCCGGGCCGGCCACGCCGGCGACCACCAGGCCTTCGAGGTCATCGCCGACCTGGTCGAGGCGGGCCACGCCGCCCAGCTGCTGCTCGGCGCCGACACCACGACCCGGACCGCCCGCGCGGCCGGCGGCCCGGTCCGGCTGCTCACCGAGCTCGCCCCGCGCCTCGCCCGCAGCCACGGCCCCGAACTGCCCGAGCTGCTCCTCACCGCCAACCCGGCCGCCGCCTTCGCCGCCGACTGGCGCACGCCGTAGGGCACCCGCCGGGCCGTCGGACCCCGCCGAACCGCCGGGGCCGGTGGCGCGCGGGCCCGCAGGTACGGGAAACGGACTGACGGCCGCCGGTCGGGCCCTCTACGGTGCCGGACATGGTGACGCCGACGCTCCGATCCCTCACGACCGCCGACTGGCCGCTCTGGCGGGACCTCCGCCTCGCCGCCCTGACCGACGCACCGGAGGCCTTCAAGGCCGGCCTCGCCGACTGGCACCGGGGCGGCGAGGAGCGCTGGCGCGACCGGCTCGGCATCCCGGGCGCCCACCACGTCGCGGCCCTGCTGGACGAGGACCCGGTCGGGCTCGTCGGCGGCCTGCCCGGATCACCGGACGGGGTACGGGAGTTGCGCTCGCTCTGGGTCGCCCCGCGGGCGCGCGGCCGGGGCGTCGCCGACCGGCTCGTCGAGGAGGTCGAGCGCTGGGCCCGCGCCACCGGCGGGACCACGCTGCGCCTCGCCGTGCTCCCCGGCAACGAAGCGGCGCTCGCCCTCTACCGCCGCCACGGCTTCGCCCCGCTCGCGGAGCCGGGCGACCTGCTCGCCGACGGGGTCACCCGGGAACTCCTGCTCGGGAAGCCCCTGCGGTGACCTGACCGACCGCCGCCGCACCCGGCTCCGGCTCCGACAGCGACAGCGACGCGAAGGCGGGGCCTGCGCCGTACGGGGGACGGCACAGGCCCCGCCTTCGACCGGACCGAGGGGGCGATCAGCCGGTCACATGTGGGTGCCGCCGTCGATCCGCAGCTCGGTGCCGGTGACGAAGGCGCCGTCGTCGGAGGCGAGCATGGCGATCACGCCGGCCACCGTCTCCGGGCCGGCGAAGCCCTGGCCGAGGGCGGGGGAGAGCTTGGCCAGCAGGCTGAAGTCGGCGTCGGCGGGCAGGCCAGGGTTGTGGGTCATGCCGCTGTCGATGCTGCCCGGCGCGACGCAGACCGCGCGCAGGCCCTGCTTCGAGTACTCCGAGGCGATGGCGTGGGTGAAGGACTGGATGCCGCCCTTGGTCGCGGCGTACGCGGCCATGTACGGGTGGGCGAAACTCGCGGAGGTGGAGCTGAAGTTGACCACCACGCCCCGGCCGCCCGCGAGCAGCGCGGGGAGCGCCTCGCGGGTCATCAGGAAGGTGCCGGTCAGGTTCACCGCGAGGAGCTTGTTCCAGAACTCCAGGCTGGTCTCGTGGGTGTGCGAGGAGCGGAGGATGCCGGCCGCGTTGACCAGCACGTCCAGGCCGCCCAGGCCGGCGGTCGCCTCGGCGACGCCCGCGACGACGGCCGCCTCGTCCGAGATGTCCAGGACCTGAATGGTCAGGCGGTCCGCGGTGCCCTCGGCGGTGGCGCGGTCCAGGGTCTTCTTCAGGCCGTCCTCGTTGACGTCGACGGCGACGACCTTCCCGCCCTCGGCGAGGATCCGGTGCACGGTGGCCTGGCCGATGCCCGAGCCGCCGCCGGTGATCAGGACGTTCCGTCCGCTGAAGCGCTCCATGGTGGTACTCCGTTCGTTCGTGGTCTCTCGACCTCGGGAACCACGGTACGCCTGAGTGGCACGTTGTGCCAAAAAGGCTGGACGTGCCAGATCATCGTGACGTGCCACCTTGGCATGCGTCCGCGTAGGCTGGCCCTGTGACCGGACGCCCGACCCTGACCCAGCGCCGCCGTGAGGCCACCCGACTGGAGATCGCCCGTACCGCCGCCGCGCTCTTCGCCGAGCGGGGAGCCGAGGCGGTCACCGCCGAGGAGATCGCCCTCGCCGCGGGCATCTCGCTGCGCACCTTCTACCGGTACTTCTCCGTCAAGGAGGACGCCGTCGCCCCGCTGCTCGCGTCGGGCGGGCAGGAGTGGGTGGAACTGTTCGCGGCGAGCCCGGCCGACCTGCCGCTGCGCGAGGCGCTGGAGCGCGCGGCGGTCGCGTCGCTGACCCCGGCCGACGAGGCGCGGGCGGAGATGATGCGGTGGGCCCGCGGCCTGCTGCGCGACCCGAAGCTGAACGCCACCTGGCAGCGGGTCCACGCCGACTCGGAGGCGCGGCTGCGGGTCGCCCTCACCGAGCGCTGCCCGGACGGCACCGATCCGCTGGAGATCCGGCTGGCCGCCGCCGCCGCGACCGCGGCGATCCGGGTGGCCCTGGAGCAGTGGGCCTCCTCCGAGGCGCCCCTCGCCGGTCCGGGCTCCCCGCAGGACCTCGGCGCGCGCTGCATGCGCGAGCTCACGGCGGGGCTGCGGCTCTGGGAGCGGGTGGGCTGAGCCCGGGCGCAGCCCACCCCGCCCGCTCCGGCTGACGGGAGACAGCCGACCGCTGACAGATTTCAGATGACAACTTTCGAAATCTGTTATCTGAACGTTGTCATCTGTCAGCCCGGCTCCCCGTCACCTCCCAGCCGCGGTCAGCTTCCTCCCAGCTGGCGTTAGGGTTGGTCCTCGCGCCCCGGCGGGGGAACCGGGGTGACCTCCTCGGATGTCCCCAGCGGAGGGGACTGGAGTTCGAGGCGTGGGAGCAAGCGGGACATGGGTCTGACGAGCCACAAGGTGCTGGCGCTGACCGCACTGATCGCGGTCGTGATGATGGTCGGCACGGTCTGGCTGTGGCCCAGACTCGCGAAGAAGACCTGGCAGTCGGTGCTCGGCCGGATCGGCGCACTGCTCGCCACCCAGCTCGCGGTGCTCGCCGCGCTCGGCCTGGTCGCGAACAACTACTTCGCCTTCTACAGCAGTTGGGACGACCTGCTGGGCACCGGCGACACCGGCCCGGTGGTCATCCACAACAAGGCGGACGCCTCCGGCCGGCTGATGGTGGAGACGATGGGCCAGGCCGCGGTCAAGGGCGGCGGCGCGATGGGCCGCGAGCCCGCCCAGTCCGGCGAGATCCGCAAGGTCCGGATAGACGGCGCGGCCAGCCGGCTGTCCACCGAGGGCTACGTCTACCTGCCCCCGCAGTACTTCCAGCCGGAGTACGCCCAGAAGCAGTTCCCGGCCGTGATCGTCAGCACCGGATTCCCAGGAATCGCCGAGAACCTGATCACCCGCTTCAACTACCCGGGCGCCGCGCTCAAGCTGCTGCAGGAGGGGCGGATGCAGCCGACCGTCATGGTCCTGGTGCGCCCCTCGCCCGCGCTGCCCCAGGACACCGAGTGCGAGGACGTCCCGAACGGCCCGCAGTCCGACACCTACTTCACCAAGGACGTGCCCTCGGCGATCCAGGCCAGCTACCGGGTCTCCACCGACCCGCAGGCCTGGGCCTTCATGGGCAACTCGACCGGCGGCTACTGCGCGCTCAAGCTGGCCATGCGCCACCCGGACGTCTTCCCGACCGCCGTCGCCCTCTCCGCCTACTACGACGCCGCCGACGACCCGACCACGGGCGACCTCTTCGGCGGCAGCAAGCAGCGCCGCGACGAGGCCAACCTGCTGTGGCGGCTGAAGAACCTGCCGCAGCCGAAGGTGTCCGTGCTGCTGGCCGGCACCAAGAAGGGCGACGGCGACTACCGGCAGCAGACCGAGGCCTTCGTCGACGCGGTGCAGAGCCCGATGAAGGCCTCGTACAGCATGCTGGAGAACGGCGGCCACAACTTCGAGACCTGGAGCGCCCTGCTGCCCTCCTCGCTGGAGTGGCTGTCCCAGCACCTCAAGGTGCCGAACCAGTCCGCATGAGCCTGACCGGCCGGGCCTGACCGACCGATCCTGGACGACCGGGCCTGACCGACCGAACCCCCGGAGCCACGGCCCCGGGGGTTCGGTCATTCAGGAGTCGTACGGCGGTCCCGCCGCTCAGGCCACCCGCTCCAGCGTCCCGGTGTGCAGCTGGCCGACCCGGCCGCCCTCGCCCTCGAAGGTCCAGAAGGCCCGCACGGTCAGCCTGCCGAGGTCCATCACGTGGCTGACGGTGATCCCGCTCTGCTCGGTCCAGCTGACGAAGTAGATCGAGGGCGCGACCTCGGCGACGTGCAGGCGCACGTCCTCCCACTGGCCCGCGGACTCGCCGAGGCCCTCCCAGCGCAGCCGCGTGCCGTCGGCCGAGTAGGTGTTGCGGAAGGCCGCGCCGTTGTCGACCCGGAAGAGGTAGGTGCGGCCGGCGAAGGCGGGCAGGGGCGCGGTCATGGTGGGGCGGGTCCTCGTCTCTGTCAGGTCGTGGCGAGCACCCGGTCGGGCTCGCCGCTCTTGTGCACGGCGGATGATGTCAGGCTTCCAATTTATCCGACCGGGCGCACTCGGTCAGGCAAAGGCCACGGTACGGTCCGCCACCACGCGGCGGCCCGGGTGTGCGACCGGCACATGGGCAGGGCCGCGCGCCGGCCCTAGCGTCCGGCCATGAGACGTACCCCCACACGCCCCGGCCCCGCGAGACGCGTCCCCACCGCCCTCGCCGCCGTGCTCCTGACCCTCGCCGCCGCCCTGCTCGGCACCCCCACCGCCGCGCAGGCGGGTACGGCCCGGGCCGCGGCCGCCCCCCTCACCCTGGAAGCGACCTTCCCCGCCCCCGGCAACGGCTGGGCCAAGGTCGAGCGCTACCTCGACACCACCCCCGGCTTCGGCGCCGAGCAGTTCCCCGCCGACGGGCGCGGCGACCAGGACGGCGCCCGCCGGACGTACTTCGGCACCGGTCGGCCCTCCTCCGCCCGGTTCCTGCTCTACTCCGCCGCCGGCTGGGACACCGGCGCCCAGGCCACCCCCGTCCTGCTGGTCCACGGCGCCAACGACAACGCCGACCGGGCCTGGGCGAACCCGGGGGAGAGCGGCGCCTGCGGTGCCGCGAACTGCCCGTCCACCGGGCTCGCCCAGTACCTGGCCGGCACCGGCCACCGGGTCTTCGCGATCGGCTTCGCCCACAAGCACGGCGACAACCTGCTCCAGGCGCAGGCGGTCGGCGACGCGGTCGCGCTGATCCGGGCCCGGCTCGGGGTCCCCCAGGTCGACGTGGTGGCCTGGAGCAAGGGCGAGGTCGCCGCCCGGGCGTACGTGTCCTCGGTGAAGCCCTCCTGGGGGAGGGCGTACGCGGGCGACGTGCGCCGGCTGGTCACGCTGGGCGGGCCGCACGGCGGGCTCGACTACGTGTACGCGCACGGCTGGGACTTCGACCTGGTGACCTGGCCCGCCTGCGGCGGCACCGCCAACGCGCCGTCCCCGCACCTCTCCATGACCTGCTACGGCACGTACACCGCGCAGCCCTGCCTCGGGGTGCTGCCGAGCGGCGGCTACGACTGCTACCCGGGCCAGCGCCAGCTGCTCGCCCGCTGGGACGGCACCTACGGGGTGGACAGCAGTGCGCAGGACTGGTGGACCACCTACTACGGCGGCCAGGGCTTCTACACCTCCGGCCAGGGCATCCAGGCGGCGATCGACGCGGGCTCGCTGATCGCCCCGCTCCGGCAGGCCGGCATCCCGGCCGCGGTGCGCACCTACCTGCTGGCGGGCGGGTCCGCCGACATCCCGGGCGTGCTCAACGAGGGCCGCGGGCCGAGCGACGGCCTGGTCTTCACCGCGAGCGCGCTGGACACCACCGGCATCGCGACGGTCGGCGGCACCCGGCTGCTCGGCGGCCTGAACCACCTGGAGCTCGCCTGGGCGCCGGACGCGGCGAGCCAGGTCAACGCCTGGCTGAGCTGAGCCTCAAGCCGGTCAACTCGACTGCCGCACAGGGCTGTTGGTCGGCACCACGGCGGGTGCGGCGCCCCGCCCGCCACCGGCAGGACGGTCCCGTCGGCAGGGCCGACCCCGCCGACGGGACCGCGCGGCCCACACGGCTCAGGAACCGGCGGCCGTCCCGGCCACCGTGATGTCGAACGGCTGCCGGTTGTTGCCCTCGTACCGGTCGTCCGCGCTGCGCACCGCGACCGAGCCGCCGCTCAGCCTGCCCTCCGGCAGGTCCGGGGCGAGCCGGACCGGGATGAGGGCGGTCGCGCTGCGCCCCTCCCGCAGCCCGGGCGCGAACACGCACCGCACGACGCGGCCGCGGCTCACCACCTGGCAGGTGGACGGGAAGAACGGGCCCTCCGGGCTGACGCCCTCCGGCAGGGTGATCGCGACCGTGAACGGGGAGGCGGTGGTCTCCGGGCCGCCGTTGCCGACGAAGGCGTGGATGGTGGTGGTGCCGCCGGGCGCGGCCGCGTCCGGGTCGATCCGGACCACCTCCAGGTCGGAGTCGGACGGTCGCGCGGCGGCCTCGGCCGTCCCGGACCCGGCGGTGGACCCGGCCCCGGACCCGGCTCCGGGCTTGGCCGGGGCCGGCAGGGTCGAGGCGGTGGGCGTCGCCGGTGCGGGCAGGGTGGACGGCGAGGGCGCACCGGCCGCGACGACCTCCACGGCGGGCCGGGGCTCGGGCCGCCGCAGCGCCCAGACCGGGTCGGTGGCCAGTACCGTCACCGCGCACCCCGCCGCCACGGCCGCGACCAGCCCGGCCCCGCCGAACCCCCGGCCCCTCGCGGCGCGCCGTACGCCACCGGCCCGTACGCCATCGGTCCGGACCTCACCTCCCCGGACCCCACCGCCCCGCGCGCCCTCCCATGCGTCCCGGTACTGCTGCTCCATCCCCGCTCACCCTGCCCTCGCGTCCCGGCCGCCCGCGCCGTTGCGGGCCGCGTCGGCACCAGGGTGGCGGAGCCACTGCCGCAGCTGGGCGGCAACCCGCCCGTCGTCCGCCCGAACGGATGACGCGGCACGCCGTGCCAACCGGGTCGGCGGGCAAGGGAGGTTGACGTTCCGTCAGGGAGCGAGGACCTGGCCCAGCCGGGTCGCGATCTGGTGCATCACCGGTACCAGCGAGGCGGCTCCGGCCTGCTCCTCCAGCGCCCGGATGCGGGCCTCCGGGCCGGAGACCGAGAGCGCGGTGGGCGTCGGCGCGCCCGGGACGGCGAGCGCGATGCAGCGGACGCCGATCTCCTGCTCCTGGTCGTCGACCACGTAGCCGCGCTCGCGCGCCTCGGCGAGCTGGCGCATCAGCTCCTGCGGGTCGGTGACCGTGTACTCGGTGTGCGCTGGCAGCGGGTTGGGGCCGAGCACGGCGCGGGCCTCGTCCTCGGGCAGCTGGGCGAGCAGCGCCTTGCCGACGCCGGTGCAGTGCGGCTGCACCCGTCGGCCGACCTCGGTGAACATCCGCATCGAGCGGCGCGACTGCACCTGGCCGACGTACACCACCTCGCCGCCCTCCAGCACCGCCAGGTTGGCGGTCTCGCCGGTGGCCTCCATGAGCTCGGCCAGGTACGGGCGGGCCCAGCTGCCGAGCAGCCGGCCGGCCGTCTCGCCGAGCCGGATCAGCCGGGGGCCGAGGGTGTAGCGGCGCGCGGTGTCCTGGCGGACATAGCCCTGCTGCACGAGGGTACGAACCAACCGGTGGATGGTCGGCATCGGGAGGCCGGACGTGGTGGAGAGCTCGCTGAGGGTGGCCACGCCGCCGGAGTCGGCCAGCGCCTCCAGGAGTTGGAAGGCGCGTTCGACGGACTGCACGCCGCCGCCCGCGCGGTCGGCGCCTGTCGTCGATGCTGGGTCGGGGGTCGCAACCACCGGCGTTTCCTTCACTGTCGGGGAGGAGTAGAGTCCCGGCGATCTCTTCAACAAACCGTTGAAATTCTGTATCGCGGAAACTAGTCTCCACCTTACAGAATCGAACTCGCCGACAGGCGGGTACCGATCGAGGAAGTTCCCTGAGGAAGTTCCCACCGGAGCTCCCTCCGCCAGGCTCAACCGTCTTAGGAGTGTCCTGCTCATGGCTGCAGATCAGGGGCCCGTCGGCGCCTCGCCCGCCGCTCCGGTCGTCACTGTCGCCGGTCCTCGCGTCCCCCGGGCGGAGGGGGTGCTCACTCCGGAGGCGCTCGCCTTCGTCGCCGGGCTCCATCAGGCCTTCGAGGGGCGCCGACAGGAGCTGCTGGCCGGGCGGAAGGCCCGCCGCGCCGAGATCGCCGCCACCGGCACGCTGGACTTCCGCCCCGACACCGCCGACATCCGGGCGGGGGACTGGAAGGTCGCCGAGGCGCCCCGCGCCCTCCAGGACCGCCGGGTCGAGATCACCGGGCCGACCGACCGCAAGATGGTCGTCAACGCGCTCAACTCCGGGGCGCGGATCTGGCTCGCGGACTTCGAGGACGCCACCTCCCCGACCTGGGAGAACGTGGTCGGCGGCCAGGTCAACCTGACCGACGCCTTCGAGGGTCGGATCGACTTCACCGGCGCGGCCGGCAAGGCGTACACCCTCAAGCCCGCCGCCGAGCTCGCCACCGTCGTGGTCCGCCCCCGCGGCTGGCATCTGGACGAGAACCACCTGCTGGTCGACGGCACCCCGGTGGCCGGCGCGTTCGTCGACTTCGGCCTCTACTTCTTCCACAACGCCGCCCGGCTGCTGGCCAAGGGCGCCGAGGACCCCAACTCCGGCCCGTACTTCTACCTGCCGAAGACCGAGAGCCACCTCGAGGCCCGGCTGTGGAACGACGTGTTCACCCACGCCCAGGCCGAACTCGGCATCCCGCACGGCACGATCCGGGCGACCGTGCTGATCGAGACCATCACCGCCGCGTTCGAGATGGACGAGATCCTCTACGAGCTGCGCGACCACGCGGCCGGCCTCAACGCCGGGCGCTGGGACTACCTGTTCTCGATCGTCAAGAACTTCCGCGACGCGGGCGAGCACTACATCCTGCCGGACCGCAACACCGTCACCATGGCCTCGCCGTTCATGGCCGCCTACACCCGGCTGCTGGTGCGGACCTGCCACCGGCGCGGCGCCCACGCGATCGGCGGCATGGCCGCGTTCATCCCGAGCCGCCGCGACCCGGAGGTCAACGCGGCCGCGCTGGAGAAGGTCAAGGCGGACAAGGACCGCGAGGCCGGGAACGGCTTCGACGGCTCCTGGGTCGCCCACCCCGACCTGGTGCCGGTCGCCCGGGCCTCCTTCGACGCGGTGCTCGGCGAGCGGCCCCACCAGAAGGACAACCCCGGCCCGGCCGAGCCGGTGACCGCCGCCCAGCTCCTCGACATCGCCGGAGCCGGCGGCACCTGCACCCGCGCGGGGCTGCACAACGCCGTCCAGGTCGGCATCCGCTACATCGAGGCCTGGCTGCGCGGCCTCGGGGCCGTCGGCATCTTCAACATGATGGAGGACGCCGCCACCGCCGAGATCTCCCGCTCGCAGATCTGGCAGTGGATCCACAACGGGGTCGTGCTCTCCGACACCGGCGAGAAGGCCACCGCCGACCTGGTCCGCTCCCTGGTCGCCGCGGAGCTGGCCGAACTCCTCGCCGAACTGGGCGAGGAGGCCTACGGCGCCGGCCGCTGGCCGGAGGCCGCCCGGCTCTTCGAACAGGTCGCCCTGGCCGAGGAGTTCGTGGACTTCCTGACCCTCCCCGCGCTCCCGCTGCTGGGCTGATCCCGACCTGCCCACCGGAGCCTGCCCGGCTGTAGTGCGCCGGCGGTCCACCACTCCGTTCCGTACGGCGACGAATCCCACCTGTCCTCTCGTCGCCGTACGGAACGGTCTTGTCCACGTAAGGAGTTCACCCATGGCGCGCATGTTCTTCAACGGCCAGGCAATGGTCGGCGGTCCCTTCCACGCGAAGGTCGCCGACTCGCTGATCGGGCCGGCCAGGACCGCCCCCGGCTACCGCTTCTTCTCCATCGACCACAGCGGCGGCACGGACGTCTGCCCGGGACTGCTGGCCGACCCGGAGGCGGACACCGCCATCGAGGGCGAGCTGTACGACATCCCCCTGGAGCGGCTGCGGGACGTCATCCTGCCGGGGGAGCCGCGGGAGCTGGAACTGGGCGTCATCGAGCTGGAGGACGGCTCCGCGTGCCTGTCCATGCTGCTCTCCCGGGGCGAGCTGGAGCGCGGCGTCCACCGGGAGATCACCCACCACGGCGGCTGGCGCGCCTACCTGGCGTCGATCGGGCGCACGGCCTGACGGCTGCCGCCGGGTGTGCCGGCAGCCCCGGACCCTCGCCGTGGGTCCGGGGCTGCGGTCCGCGCACCGATGACGGCGAACAGACGACAGATAACAGGCGACAGATAACAGATAACAGATGACGAAAGTTGTCAGCTGTCATCCGTCCGCCACTGTCGTCCGTCCGTCGCCCCGAGGTGCGCGGAGCCCGGGGGCGCACCGTCCCTGGGCGCCCCCGGAGTACGGGGTGGGCGTCGAACCGGCCCCGGACCGGACCGAACCGGCGCTAGACCGGACCGACCCAGACCGGACCGGCCCTAGACCGGACGCGCCGCCAGCTCGCGGGCGGCGCGGGCGCAGTCGCGTGCGATCCGGTCCTCGTTGACGGTGGTCAGCTGCCCCTTCTCGACCACCGCGTTGCCGTTGACGAACAGCACCGACAGCGGCGGCAGCGCGCCGAAGGTGAGCGCGGCGACCGGGTCGGCGATGGACGAGTGCATGACCCCGTCGATCTTCCACAGCGCCAGGTCGGCGAGCTTGCCGACCTCGATCGAGCCGATCTCGTCCTGCCGGCCGAGCACCCGGGCGCCGCCCATGGTGCCCAGGCGCAGCGCCTGCCGCCCGGTCAGCGCGGCGGGGGAGCCGTGCAGCCGGTTGATCAGCAGGGCGTTGCGCAGCTCCGTACCCAGCTCGCCGGACTCGTTGGAGGCGGTGCCGTCCACCCCGAGCCCGACCGGGACGCCGGCCCGGAGCATGTCGGGCACCCGCGCGATCCCGGCCGCCAGGCGGGCGTTGGAGGACGGGCAGTGGGCGACGCCGGTGCCGGTCTCGGCGAACTTGGCGATGTCGGAGTCGTTCATGTGCACGCAGTGCGCCATCCAGACGTCCTCGCCGAGCCAGCCCACCGACTCGAAGTAGTCGGTCGGCCCCATGCCGAACAGCTCCTTGCAGAACGCCTCCTCCTCGGCCGTCTCCGAGCCGTGGGTGTGCAGCCGGACGCCCTTGCGGCGGGCGAGTTCGGCGGACTGCCGGAGCAGGTCGGTGGAGACGGAGAAGGGGGAGCAGGGCGCGAGGGCGATGTGCAGCATCGAGCCGAAGGAGGAGTCGTGGTAGCGGTCCACGGCGGTCTCGGAGGCGGCCAGGATGTCGTCCAGCTCCTCGACCGCGTGGTCCGGCGGCAGCCCGCCGTCCTTCTTCGAGCGGTCCATCGAGCCGCGCAGCGCGGTGAAGCGCAGGCCGAGCTCCTGGACGGCCTCGATGGAGGCGCCGAGGATGTCGCCGCCGTCCTTCGGGAAGACGTAGTGGTGGTCC
This sequence comes from Kitasatospora sp. NPDC001225, assembly GCF_053597855.1. Classification (NCBI taxonomy): domain Bacteria; kingdom Bacillati; phylum Actinomycetota; class Actinomycetes; order Kitasatosporales; family Streptomycetaceae; genus Kitasatospora; species Kitasatospora sp. NPDC001225. The sequence continues at coordinate 45,084 of NZ_JBSFJC010000021.1, read as the reverse complement.
GAGGCGGTGGTGCAGCCGGACTTGAGCAGCGCGGCGGCGGAGCCCTGGCCGGCGGCGTGCACGAGCCGCTCGTCGATCCGCGCCCAGGTCGGGTAGAGGGCGACCAGCCAGTCGAACAGGATGTCGTCCTGGGCCAGGCCGCGGGTGATCCACTGGTAGAAGTGGTGGTGGGTGTTGACCAGGCCGGGGGTGGCCAGGTGGCCCTCGCCGTTGATCCGGCGCACCACGTTGTCCAGCCACGCGGGGGCGGGGCCGTCGCCCACCGCCTCGATGGTGTTGCCGAGGAGGACCACGTGGCCGCGGGCGTACTCGGTGTCGTTCGCGTCCACGGTGGCGATCGCGACGTTCTCGATCACGGTCCGCTGGTCGGTGGGCGGGGGCTGGACTGCCATGGCGTGACTCCTAGGGGGGAGGGCCGGGAGGGGTGCGCACCGTGGTGCGCGCCCCTCCCGGGGCCGGTCAGGACGGCGTCGCCGTCGGAACCGTGGGACCTGTCGGCATCGACGGCACCGCGGGAGCCGTCGGAGCCGCCGGTACCGTCGCGTCGGAGCCCTGGCCGGGCCTGGAGCGACGGGCGGCCCCGACGTGGTGGAAGAGCAGGTTGAGCAGGACGGCCACCACGCAGCCGGCCGATATCCCCGAGTGCAGCAGGGTCCGGGCGGCCTCCGGGAAGGAGTCGTAGAACGTCGGCGCGGCGATCGGGACGATGCCGACCCCGAGCGCGACGGACACGAGGATGGTGTTCGACCCGGACTCCATGCCGGCCTCCGCGAGGGTGCGGATGCCGCTGGCCGCGACCGTGCCGAAGAGCACGATCCCGGCGCCGCCGAGGACGGGCTGCGGCACCAGGGAGACGACCGAGCCCAGCACGGGGAACAGCCCCAGCAGGACCAGGATGCCTCCGCCGGCCGCGACCACGAAGCGGCTGCGGATCTTCGTCAGCGCCACCAGCCCGATGTTCTGGGCGAAGGCGCTGGCGGCGAAGCCGTTGAAGACGGGGCTGAGCGCGGTGGCCAGGCCGTCGGCCCGCAGGCCGGCGGCGAGGGTGGGTTCGTCCGCCTCGCGGTCGACGATCCTGCCGAGGGCGAGCATGTCGGCGGTGGACTCGGTCATCGCGACCACCATGACGATGCACATCGAGACGATCGCGGCGGCGTCGAACACGGGCGCGCCGAAGTGGAACGGGGAGGGGAGCGAGAAGACCTTCGCGTCCTTGACCGCGCCGAAGTCGGCGAGCCCCAGCGGGAAGGCGATCAGGGTGCCGAACGCCAGGCCGATGAGCAGGGACAGCTGCTGCCAGAACCCGCGCAGCAGCCGGTTGCAGAGCACCACCGCGACGAGGGTGATCGCGGCGAGGCCGACGGCCCGCATGGAGCCGTACCCGGGGGCGCCCGGCGAACCGCCGCGCGCCCAGTTGACCGCCACCGGGAGCAGGGACACCCCGATGAGGGTGATCACGGTGCCCTGGACGACCGGGGGGAAGAACCGGATGAGCTTGCAGAAGTACGGTGCCGCGAGGAAGCACAGGAGCCCCGCGACGATCACCGCTCCGAAGATCACCGGGAGGGCCTCCTTCGGTCCTCCCGTCTTCTCGATGGAGCCCTTGGCGATGGCGATCATGGGCGCGACCCCCGCGAAGGAGACGCCGTTCACGAACGGCAGTCGCGCGCCGATCTTCCAGATGCCGAGGGTCTGGAGGAGGGTGGCCAGTCCGGCGGTGAACAGGCTGGCCGAGATGAGCAGGGCGAGTTCGGCGGGGGAGAGCCCGACGCCGGCGCCGACGATGAGCGGGGGTGCGACGACCCCCGCGTACATCGCGGCGACGTGCTGGAGTCCGGTGGAGAACAGCTTCACCGGGGGCAGCAACTCGTCCACGGGATGGGTTCCGGGCCGGGGCGGCTTGCCGGTGCGGTGCGCCGGCGTGCCGTCCGTGCCGTCCGGGTCCTGCGTTCTCTCCGGGGTGGAACCGCCGTCTGTACTGGTGGTGTTGCTGGGTGCCATGTCGAGCCCCTCTTGTGCCCGTGGCTCCCGGCGCGCCCGTGGCGCTGGAGTGCGGCTGGTGCTGGTGCTGGTACGACCGGGGGCGGGACGGCGGTGCAAGGATCCCTCGGCCGGGCTCTCCAGTGCCCCGGGCCGGCCGCCGCGAGGCAGACACGAACTCCGGTGGGTGGGGGTGGAGGTGGAGAAGAACTAACTGGTGCGGGTGGTGCCTGGTGATGGGGCCGGTGGGGCGGCCCGCCCGGCCGTCCGGCCCGTGGGGACCGGGGGATGCGGCGATTCCGGGCGGCGTCCACCTGGTGGTGCGGGTGCTGAGGGTGCCGAGGGTGGGGGAGGTCAGGCGACCGGGATGACCGGGACGACGCCCTCGCGGTGCACGGTGCCCTCGATCAGGCCGTACATGCGGTCGGCGGCGAAGTAGACCTCGTTCTCGTTCTTGAGGCCGAACGGCTCCAGGTCGACCAGGAAGTGGTGCTTGTTCGGCAGTTCGAGGCGGACCTCGTCCACCTCGGCGCGGTTGTTGAGGACCCGGGTGCCCATCGCGTGCAGGGTCTGCTGCAGCGAGTAGGAGTAGGTCTCGGCGAACGCCTCCAGCAGGTGCCGCTTCACGTGGGTGTAGGAGCGGTTCCAGTTTGGCTGGGCCTCGCCGTCCCGGCCGCTGTAGCCGAACTTCCAGCGGGCGGTGACCTGGGTGGCGAGGATGCGGTCGTACGCTTCCTGGAGGGTGGTGTAGCCGTCCTTGATGTAGCCCCAGAACTCCGAGTTGGTGGAGTTCATGACGACCAGGTCCTTCAGGCCGGATATGACCTGGACGGACTCCCCGTCGTAGACGATCTCGCTGGTGCGGACCTCCTGGCCGTTGCGGACGAAGGAGTGGCCGACCTCCTCCGAGCCGATGAAGCGGGCCGAGCTGTCCGGCGTCCGGATCCGGTCCCAGGAGTACTCCTCGATCCGGATCCGGGCGCTGTGCACGACGCCGCGTTCGGTGTCGTCGACGAAGTGGCGGGCCAGGAGGATGCCGAACGCCTCGGCCGACTCGATGCCGTGCTCCTTGGCGAAGGCGTAGACGGTGTTCTTGGTGGTGTCGGTGGGAAGGCAGTTGGCGTTGGACCCGGTGAGGTGGACGTCCTCGAACTCGCCGCGGAGCGAGACCGAGACGTTCAGGTCCTTGATCTCGTGCCGGGTGGAGTCGCGGTGGATCCGGACGATGCGGTTCTCCGCCTTGCCGTACTGGTTCTGACCGAGCACGTGGGCCATGACGTGGCTCCTAAGCTTTCCAGGTCGGTCCACTAGCTTCCGCGGTAGACCGAGTATCCGAACGGGTTGAGCAGCAACGGCACGTGGTAGTGGTGCTGTTCGGGCGCGACCGTGAAGACGATCGAGACCTCGGGGAAGAACGGCGGCTCGGCGGACGTGGACGCGGAGTACGCGCCGGTGTCGAAGAGCAGCCGGACGACCGAGCCCGCCTCCACGGCCGGCAGGTCCTTGACCCGGCCGTCGGAGTCCGTGGCGGAGGTGCCGAGCACCTGCCAGCCACCCTCGGTGTGCAGTGCGAGCTCGACCGGGACGCCCTCGGCCGGTCGGCCGAGGCTGGTGTCGAGCACGTGGGTGGAGATGCCAGTCATGGGTGAAGTGACCTTACTGATGGCAGAAGTGATGGTGCGTCAGCATCAGTGGATGCCGGAAGTGTCTGGCAAGGAGGATGGGAGAAAGCGCGATATGACGGAGTGTCAGGAAGCGTCGAGCAGGCGGTCGAGCCGGATGTCGTTGATCTTGCGCAGCTCCCCGCGGACGATCTCCGCCTCGGTGGCGGCGTCGTTGGGGTGGCGTTCGCGCAGGGCGGCGAGCATGCCGACCGCGGTGCGGCCGGTCGCGCAGATCAGGAACACGTGGCCGAACTTGGCCTCGTAGGCGGCGTTGGCCTCGTGCAGCGCGTCGAGGACCGCCTGGTCCACGCCCTGGATTCCGGCCTGTTCGCGCTCGGAGATGGCGTCGCCGACTGTCGGCCTGCCGATCCGGGCGTGGCCGGCCATCGCGTCGCGCAGGTCCTCGGTCGTCAGTGACGCCATGGCCGCCGCGTTGGCGGCGAGCAGGGTGTCGCGGTCGGACCAGGGCCGGGCCGCGGCGACCGCGGCGGCCCAGCGGGGGCTGGAGCAGACCTCCAGCAGGATCCCTTCCAGCGCCGCGGCATCGGTCGCGGCCAGGACGTCAAGGGTGTGGGGGTGGTTGGTCACGGGTGGACCTCCTGAAGAGTGGTGCCACCCGGAAAAGCTAGATCGGCCCCACCCGGCCGTCAACACTTTGTTGAACGGTTGGTGGTTACGTTTTGAACCGGGCCCCGATGTCGGGCCCTTTCGTGTGCGATTCGCCAAGTGTGCCCCGCCGCAGGCCGATCCGGTCCTGTCGTGTCGGCGGGGTCACCCGTTCGGAAGCCCCCGGAGCGGGGGCGCGCACACGCCCCGGAGGGCGTCGAACCGGAGCGTCAGGACGACTTCGCGCCGTCCTGGCGGTTCAGGTAGTTGTACACGGTGAAGCGGCTGACGCCCAGGGCGGAGGCGACGGTCTCCACGCCGTGGCGGACGGTGAAGGCGCCGCGCTCCTCCAGTAGGGCGACGACCCACTGCTTCTCCAGGCGGTCGAGCTCGGCCAGCGGGCGGCCGTCGAACTGCCGGGTCATCTCGGCGAGCAGCCGGTCCAACGCGCTGCTCAGGTGCGGCAGCCGGACAGCCAGGGCCGGGGTGCCCTCCCACTCCAGGACCACATCGTCGGGCTTCGCCTCGTCCAGCGGGACGTGCGTCGCGCCGACCGCGGCCAGCAGCGGCTTCACCGCCGCGGCGAGCGGGTGTTCCACGTTCTCGGTCACGGCGTACCGTCCTCCTCGCCCAGCACGCTGACCTGGACCGAGATCCGGGTCGCCCCGGCGTCCAGGGTCTCCTTGAGCAGCTTGGTCACCGCGGCGAGGACCTGCTCGGCCCCGCCTTCGGCACCGGTGCCGAAGGGGCCGACCGAGACGTCCAGGCCGGCGTCGTCGACCACCCGGCGAGCCGCCGCGGCGTGCTCCGGGAACGTGTCCAGTTCGAACGGTTCTGTCGTGAACTCCACCATCAATCGCACGGGGTCACTGTAGCGAGCGGGGGTGCGGGCGGGCAGGGGTCGGGGGATCGAACGGTCCGGCCCCCGCGGACGGCGCGCCGCCGGTGTGGCCTCGGGGTGTCCTCAGGGCTGCCCCGGTGTGCCCTCGGGGTACCCGGCAGGGCCCCTCGGGACTGCTTCAACAAAATGTTGCGACTCCCTTGACACCCGCTCGGCGGGCCGGAGATGCTTCCACCACACAGAATCCCTCTTCCGGATTGTGGAAGTTGCGGATGAAGGAAGAGAGATGAGAGGTGAGCGACGTGACGGCGGCTGCCAAGCACGGCTTCACGGTCAACCTGTCGATCCTGTTCGGCGAACTGCCGCTCCTGGAGCGCCCCGCCGCGGCCGCCGCGGCCGGCTTCACCGCCGCCGAACTGTGGTGGCCCTTCGGCGCGGAGCACGACCCCTCGCCGGCCGAACTGGACGCGCTGCGCAAGGCGTTCACCGACGCCGGCGTGCGGCTCACCGGCCTCAACCTCCTGGACGACCTGAGCAAGGGCGCCCGCGGAACCGTCTCGGTGCCCGCCGAGCGGGACCGCTTCCGCGCCAACCTCCCGGTCGCCGCCGAACTCGCCGCCTCGCTCGGCGCCACCGCGCTCAACGCGCTGTACGGCAACCGGGTCGAGGGCGTCGACCCGGCCGAGCAGGACGCGCTCGCACTGGAGAACCTGGTGCTCGCCGCGCGGGCCGCGCACGGGATCGGCGCCGTCCTGCTGATCGAGGCCCTGAACAGGGCCGAGTCGCCGGACTACCCGCTGGTCTCGGCCGCCGCCGCGGTCGAGGTGGTCGACCGGGTCAACGCCGCCACCGGCCTGGGGAACGCCAGGTTCCTCTGCGACCTGTACCACCTGGCCAGGAACGGCGAGGACCTGGCGGCGGTCATCGACACCCACGCCGACCGCATCGGCCACGTGCAGATCGCCGACACCCCGGGCCGCAACGAGCCCGGCACCGGCGAGCTGGACTTCGAGGACCTGTTCGCCCGGCTCACGGCCGCGGGCTACGCGGGCTCCATCGGTCTGGAGTACCGCCCCTCCGGCGGCGTCAGCGCCGACAGCTTCGGGTGGCTGCCGCGCGAACTGCGCGCCGCCCAGTAGCGGAGCCGCCCAGCCGCGCACCGCCGGGCAGTGCCCGGTTCGAGCGGCGGGCAGCGCACCGCCGACCCACCCGACCTCCCACCCGCACACGTAAGGAACTCGACGCGATGAGCCGCAAGATCGCCTTCATCGGCCTCGGCATCATGGGCAGCCCGATGGCCGCCAACCTGGTCAAGGCCGGCCACCACGTCACCGGCTTCAACCTCACCCGGCCGCCGATCGACGCCCTGGTCGCGCTCGGCGGCCACGGCGCCGGCAGCATCGCGGAGGCGGTCAGGGACGCCGAGGTGGTCATCACCATGGTCCCGGCCGACCCGCAGGTCGAGCAGGTCGTCCTGGGGGAGGGCGGCGTGCTGGAGAACGCCAGGCCCGGCACCCTGGTGATCGACATGTCCTCGATCACCCCGCAGACCTCGATCAGGGTCGAGGCCGCCGCCAGGGCGAAGGGCGTCCGCACCCTGGACGCCCCGGTCTCCGGCGGCGAGGCCGGCGCCGTCGAGGCCGTCCTGTCGATCATGGTCGGCGGTGCGGCCGAGGACTTCGCCGAGGCCAGGCCGCTGTTCGACGCGCTGGGTACCACGGTCGTCCACGTCGGCCCGGCCGGCGCCGGCCAGACCGTCAAGGCCGCCAATCAGCTGATCGTCGCGGTCAACATCCAGGTGCTCGCCGAGGCAGTGGTGTTCCTGGAGAACGCCGGCGTCGACCTCGCGGCCGCGCTGGACGTGCTCGGCGGCGGCCTGGCCGGCTCCACCGTGCTCAACCGCAAGCGGGCGAACATGCTGAACCGCGAGTTCGCCCCCGGCTTCCGGATCGACCTGCACCACAAGGACATGGGCATCGTCACCGACGCCGCCCGCGCCGTGGGCGCCGCGCTGCCGGTCGGCGCCGTGGTGGCCCAGCTGGTCGCCTCCGCCCGGGCCAACGGCGACGGCTCGCTCGACCACTCGGCGCTGCTGCGCGGCGTCGAGCGGCTCTCCGGGCGCGAGGCCGCGTGACCGCCGGGGGCTCCCGCGCGGAGCCCCCGGCCCCGAACTCCTCCTGGTGGCGTGTACCTATCCGGTCGTGCCCGCGCCGCCAGGAGGCCGGACCCGACCGGCGTGCGGGCCGGGGCTCATCCGCCCGCCCGTCGGTCGATCCAAGCCGGTGACGCGTACGTCCCCCTGGGGGCACTTCGGTCGTGCCTGGTACGCGTCGCCAGGGCCCCTCCCTGCCGAGGGGAGCCCCTCGTACGTCGGAAGCGGGACGAGGGGAACGGCGGGGAGGGGCGCACCCTCCTGGAGCGGGCCGCTCCGGACACCACGGTCACCTCCGGCCTCCCCGGCCGCCCCGGCCGAGGCGCTGGCCACCCGGAGCACCCGGGCCCATGCTGGACGCACGTCAGCCGGACGCACGTCCCGGAACCACCGCCAGACCCGTACGGAAGCGAGGAGCGCGCCATGCCCCCCACCCCCCACCAGGGCCATGTGGTCGTCGCCCCCGACAAGTTCAAGGGCAGCCTGGAGGGTGCCGAGGCGGCGGCCCGGATCGCGGCCGGCATCCGCCGCGCCGCGCCCGGTACCGAGGTGCGCGAACTGCCCGTCGCCGACGGCGGCGAGGGCACCCTGGCCGCCGCGCTCGCGGCCGGCTTCAGCCGGGCCCCGGCCAAGGTGGCCGGCCCGACCGGCCTGCCGGTGGACGCCGCGCTGGCCGTCCGGGACGACACCGCCGTGGTCGAGCTGGCGCAGGCCTCCGGCCTCGCCCGGCTGCCCGGCGGCCGCACCGCCCCGCTCGCGGCCGGGTCCTACGGAGTCGGCCAGTTGATCGCCAAGGCGGTCTCGCTCGGCGCCAAGCGGATCGTGCTGGGCCTCGGCGGCAGTGCCTGTACGGACGGCGGCGCCGGCATGGTGCAGGCGCTCGGGGCACGGCTGCGCGATGCCGGCGGGGCCGAACTGCCGCCCGGCGGTGCCGCGTTGCGCCGGCTCGCGGAGATCGACCCCGGCCCGCTGGCCGAGGCCCTGGGCGGGGTCGAGGTCGTGGTGGCCTGCGACGTGGACAACCCGCTGCTCGGGCCGCGCGGTGCCGCCGCCGTCTACGGCCCGCAGAAGGGCGCCGACGGCGGGGACCTGGTGGTGCTGGAGGCGGGGCTGACCCGGTTCGCCGACCTGGTCGCCGAGGCCACCGGGCGGGACGTCCGGGAGGCGCCCGGCGCCGGCGCCGCGGGTGGGGTGGGCTTCGCCGCCCTGGCCCTGCTCGGCGCGACCATGCGCCCCGGCATCGAGCTGCTGCTCGACCTGCTGGGCTTCGACGGGGCCGTGCGCGGGGCATGCCTCGTCGTGACCGGGGAGGGGTGTCTGGACGCCCAGACGCTCCACGGCAAGGCCCCGGCCGGAGTCGCCGCGGCGGCCGCCCGGGCGGGGGTCCGGGTGGCCGCGGTGGCGGGCCGGCTGGAGCTCTCCGAGCCCGAGTGGCGGGCCGCCGGCTTCACCGCCGCGATCGCCCTGACCGACCTGGCCGAGCGGCCGGGGGAGAGCATGACCAGGGCCGCCGAGCTGGCCGAACTCGCGGGGGAGCGGCTGGCCGAGGAGCTCCTGTCGCACTGAACCCCGGTGCGTGCGCGACCTTCCCGCGCGGTGATCCCTCGAATGTTCCTCCATTGACGTTTTGTTGAAGGCGGGCCTAGGCTCCCGGCAATCCCTCGCCTCCCCCGTGTTCCGACACCCTCGACTCCCAGGTTCCGGAGGTCCCCCATGCCTTTCAGCCAGCCGACGGTGATCCGCTCCCGGCGGGCGGTCCTGCCCGACGGCGAGCGCCCCGCGGACGTGCTGATCCAGGACGGGAGGATCGCCCGTACGGCCCCGCACGGCTCGCTCGCGGCCCGCGAGGGCGAGCTCGTCGACCTCGGCGACACCGCCCTGCTGCCCGGCCTGGTCGACACCCACGTGCACGTCAACGAGCCCGGCCGCACCGAGTGGGAGGGCTTCGCCACCGCCACCCGGGCCGCCGCGGCCGGCGGCGTCACCACCATCGTCGACATGCCGCTCAACTCGATCCCGCCCACCACCACGGTGGCGGGGCTGGCGCTCAAGCGGAAGGCCGCAGACGGCCAGGCCTGGGTGGACCTCGGCTTCTGGGGCGGCGCCGTCCCCGGCAACCTGGCCGACCTCGAACCGCTGCACCAGGCAGGGGTGTTCGGCTTCAAGAGCTTCCTCGCCCCCTCCGGGGTGGACGAGTTCCCGCACGTCGAGGCCGCCGACCTGGAGGCGGCGCTGGCCGAGCAGGCCAGGATCGGGGCGCTGGCGATCATCCACGCCGAGGACCCGGCCGTGCTCGCCGCCGCCCCGCAGCAACCCGGCGTCCACTACCGGGACTTCCTGGCCTCCCGGCCCGCCGACGCGGAGACCGCGGCCGTCGCCCGGCTGCTCGACGCGGCCCGGCGCACCGGTGCCCGGGTGCACGTCCTGCACGTCTCCTCGGCCGCGGTGCTGCCGCTGCTGCGGCAGGCCCGCGAGGACGGCGTACGGGTGACCGCCGAGACCTGTCCGCACTACCTGACCCTCGCGGCCGAGCAGGTGCCGGACGGCGACACCGCCTTCAAGTGCTGTCCGCCGATCCGCGATGAGTCCAACCGGGACGCGCTCTGGGAGGCCCTGGGCCGCGGCGAGTTCATCGCCGTCGTCTCCGACCACTCGCCGTCCACCCCCGACCTCAAGCTGCTGCCCGAGTACGGCGGCAGCGGCGACTTCGCGGCCGCCTGGGGCGGGATCGCCTCGCTCCAGCTGGGCCTGCCGGCCGTCTGGACCGAGGCCCGCCGCCGCGGCCACACCCTGGCCGACGTGGTGCGCTGGATGTCCGCCGGACCGGCCGAACTGGTCGGCCTGACCGGCACCAAGGGCGCCATCGCCGCCGGCCACGACGCGGACCTGGTCGCCTTCGACCCGGACGGCGGGTTCGCCGTCCGCGCGAGCGGGCTGCACCACCGCAACCCGGTGACCCCGTACGCGGGCCGGACCCTCACCGGCGCGGTGCGCGCCACCTGGCTGCGCGGCCGCGAGGTGGACCCGGCGGCCCGCCCCTTCGGCCGGCAGCTCGCCCGGCCGCAGGCCGACCCCACCCGCTTCACCACCGCCACCCCCATCCCGTCCGAACGCGCCTAAAGGAGAGTCAGTGACCACTGCCGACACCCCGAGTGCTCCCTTCACCGAGCTGGTCGACCTGGCCTCCCGACTGCTCGGGGCGGGCGTCGTCGCCACCAACGAGGACACCTTCGCGGACGCCGAGAACCTGCTGGTCGCCAAGCCGGCCGAGTTCCGCCCGCACACCTTCGGCCACAAGGGCCAGATCATGGACGGCTGGGAGTCCAAGCGCCGCCGCGGCGTCTCCGCCGACCAGCCGCACCCCACCGACGAGGACCACGACTGGGCGATCGTCCGGCTCGGCGCCGCCGGGGTGGTCCGCGGCGTGATCGTGGACACCGCCCACTTCACGGGCAACTACCCGGAGACCGCCTCGGTCGAGGCCGCGTCCGTCCCCGGCCACCCCTCGCCCGAGGAGCTCCAGGACGCCGAGTGGACCACGATCGTGCCGCGCACCGCGCTCGACGGCGACACCGCCCACGAGTTCGCCGTCGCGGACGGCACCCGCTACACCCACGTACGGCTGAACATCTTCCCGGACGGCGGGGTCGCCCGGCTGCGGGTGCACGGCGAGGTGCTGCCCGATCCGCGCGAACTGGACGGCCTCACCTTCGACCTGGCCGCCCAGGAGTACGGCGGCGTGGCCGAGGCGGCCTCCGACCGCTACTTCTCCTCCCCGCACAACCTGAACGCTCCCGGCCGCGCCTCCGTCATGGGCGACGGTTGGGAGACCCGGCGTCGGCGCGACAAGGCCAACGACTGGGTGCAGATCGCCCTGGCCGGGGGCGGTGAGGTCCTGGCCGCCGAAGTGGACACCTCCTACTTCGTCGCCAATGCCCCCGGCTGGGCCGACCTGATCGGCTTCGACGCCTCGACCGGGGCCGACCCGGCCGACGGCGAGTGGTTCGAACTCCTGCCCCGCACGCGGCTCCAGCCCGACACCCGGCACCGCTTCCGGCTCGACGCCGGCCGCCCGGTGACCCACGTGCGCATCAACGTCCACCCGGACGGCGGCCTCGCCCGCCTCCGGCTCACCGGCCGCCTCACCGGGGCCGGCCGCGCGGCCCTCGCGCTGCGCTGGTTCAACGCCCTCCCGGCCGCCGAGGCCGTCGCGGCCCTCACTCGGGCCGGTCTCACCGCCGACGAGGCCGCCGCGCTGACCGCCGCCCGCCCGGCGGCCGACCCGGCCGCGGCCGCGACCGTCGTCCGGAGCCTGCTCGGAAACTGACGGCCCGTCGGATCCGCTCGTCGGGAACCCCAGGGAACCTTTTCCGGCGAACGAATCTGACGATCCGTCACTTCACTCTCCACGCACCGCGCTTATCGACACCTGAAGGACCCTCCATGCCCAAGATCCTGACCACGGAGTCCGGCGCCCCGGTCGCCGACAATCAGAACTCGGCCTCGGCCGGCGAGTACGGTCCGCTGCTGATCCAGGACCAGCACCTGCTGGAGAAGCTGGCCCGGTTCAACCGCGAGCGCATCCCGGAGCGCGTGGTGCACGCCCGCGGCTCCGGCGCGTACGGCTACTTCGAGGTCACCGACGAGGTCGCGCGGTACACCCGGGCGGGCTTCCTCTCCGAGGTCGGCAAGCGCACCGAGGTCTTCCTGCGCTTCTCCACCGTGGCCGGCAACCTGGGAGCCAGCGACGCGGTGCGCGACCCGCGCGGCTTCGCCCTCAAGTTCTATACCGAGGAGGGCAATTACGACCTCGTCGGCAACAACACCCCGGTGTTCTTCATCAAGGACCCGATCAAGTTCCCCGACTTCATCCACTCGCAGAAGCGCGACCCGTACACCGGCGTGCAGGAGGCGGACAACGTCTGGGACTTCTGGGCCCACTCGCCGGCCTCGACCCACCAGATCACCTGGCTGTTCGGCGACCGGGGCATCCCGGCCTCCTACCGCCACATGAACGGCTACGGCTCGCACACCTACCAGTGGGTCAACGCCGACGGCGACGCCTACTGGGTGAAGTACCACTTCAAGACCAACCAGGGCATCCGCTGCCTGGACGGCGACCAGGCCGCCGAGGTGGTCGGCGGCGACGCCGACTCGCACCAGCGCGACCTCCACCAGGCCATCGAGCGCGGGGTGTTCCCGTCCTGGACCCTCTACGTCCAGCTGATGCCGGTCGCCGAGGCCGCGGACTACCGCTTCAACCCCTTCGACCTCACCAAGGTGTGGCCGCACGCCGACTACCCGCTGGTCAAGGTCGGCCGCCTGGTGCTCAACCGGAACCCGGAGAACGTCTTCGCCGAGGTCGAGCAGGCCGCGTTCTCGCCGAACAACTTCGTGCCCGGCATCGGCCCGTCCCCGGACAAGATGCTCCAGGGCCGCCTGTTCGCCTACGCGGACGCCCAGCGCTACCGCCTCGGCGTCAACCACACCCAGCTGCCGGTGAACGCCCCGCGCGCCACCGAGGCCGCCAACTACGGCCGGGACGGCCAGATGGCCGCCAACAGCGCCGGCCGCGGCAGGAACTACGAGCCCAACTCGTACGACGGTCCGGTCCAGACCGGCGACGCGACGGCCGCGCCGGTCAAGGTGAGCGGCCACACCGGCACCTACACCACCCCGGCGCACACCAAGGACGACGACTTCTTCCAGGCCGGCGAGCTGTACCGGCTGATGTCGGAGGGCGAGAAGACCCGCCTGGTCGGCAACATCGCGGGCTTCCTGGCGCAGGTCTCGCGCGACGACGTGGTGGAGCGGAACCTCGCCCACTTCCACGCCGCCGACGAGGAGTACGGCGCCCGACTGGCCGCCGCCGTCGCCAAGTTGCGCGCGGGCGACGAGGGCTGACCCGCCCGCACCGTCCGCACCATCCTCCGCACCGCCACCCTCGTGGCCGCCGGGCCCGTACCGGGCGGCCGCGGAACGGGCCCCTCCTCCCGGGCAATGGGGGAGGGGCCCGTCGCGTCCGCCCAGGTCGGCCGGTGGGCCTGCACGGATTGTCCACGGATATGTACGGACGGCAGTCGTCGGAGCCGCCGGGTCGATAGGCTGGTGTGCGCCCGCGGTCGCTCCGTGGGGGGACATCGGAAGGGGACGACATGTCGACACCAGCCCCGGGTCGTCACGCCGCGCTTGACCAGGGTCCGACGGGCCCGTTCACCTCCCTGCAGCACGCCCTCAGACTGCTGGAGGCGGTCGACCGCCACTCCGACGGAGCCACCCTGGTGGCCCTCGCCCGGGAGACCTCGCTCGGGCTGCCGACCGTGCGCCGGCTCGCCGAGATCCTGGAGGTCGAGGGCTACCTCCAGTGCCAGGACGGCGGTTGGCTGCTGGGCGGCACCTTCGCCCTGCTCGGCCAGCACAACCGGGAGCAGCTGGTGAAGGCCCGGCTCAACCGCAAGCTCGCCGAACTCCGGGACGAGTTGGGCGCCGCCGTGTACTTCACCCGGTACCAGGACGGGGAGTTGTCGGTGGAGGCGGTCTCGGCCGCCGACTACGCCCCGGCCGTGCAGGAGTGGGTGGACTTCCGGGCCACCGCGCACGCCAGTGCGATCGGCAAGTGCCTGCTCGGCCAGCTGGACGCGGACGCCCGGCGCGACCACCTCTCCCGGCACCCGGTCGCCCGGCTCACCTCCCGCACCGTCGTCGACGCCGACCAGCTGATGCACCGGCTGGAGCGGCAGCCGGCCACGGTGCCGGTGCTGGACATCCAGGAGTACGCGCTGGGCACGGTGTGCGCGGCCGTGCCGATCACGGCGGGCAGCACGGTCGGCTGCCTGGCCACCTCGATGCCGGCGGACAACATCCACAAGCTGAAGGCCGCCGCCGAGCTGCTGGCGGCCCGGGCGGCGCCGCTGATGCTGGCGATGGCGGTCTGACGGCGGGGCGGCCGTCGCGCGCGTGACGTCGAGGAGGCCCTGCCGGGAGACCGGTGGGGCCTCCCGCGTTTCCCGTGTTTCCCCACGGTGTCCGATGGCGTCCGGCGGCGTCCGGCCGCGCGCGTCGCCCGACGGTGCGCGTCACTTATTAGACTCGATGTCGATAAGGGGTGCCGAACCCCTTGTCCCGATGGCTACCCGCGAGTACGTTTCCCTGGAGCCGAGCCGCCGCCCCCAGGTCAGGAGGGCCTGCCATGCCCCGTTCCACCCCCGTCCCCGCCCTCGCCGCGCCCGCCGCACGCGTGCACGAGAGCCTCGTGCTGGAGCCCCGGGACGTCCGCTTCGACTGGTCCCGGCTGCCGCTGCACTGGATCCCGGACGAGCCGATGGCCACCCACGTCATCAACGTGCTGCACCTGCTGCTGCCCGAGGGCGAGCGGTGGTTCGTCAAGGTGTTCAAGGAGGCGCTGCCGCTCATCCGGGACGAGCAACTGCGCGAGGAGGTCCTCGGGTTCATCGGCCAGGAGGCCATCCACGCCGAAGCGCACCAGGAGGTCCTGGACCACCTGCTCGGCCAGGGGCTCGACCCGCGGCCGTACGTCCGGCAGATCTCCTGGCTGTTCCAGCGCGTCCTCGGCGACAAGCCGGGGCTGTCGCCGGCCCGGCAGCGCGAGAACGTCATCGAGCGGGTCGCCTTCATCGCGGCGATCGAGCACTTCACCGCCTTCCTCGGCAACTGGGCGCTCAACTCCCCGGGCCTGGACCGCGCCAAGGCGGACCCGACGATGCTGGACCTGCTGCGCTGGCACGGCGCGGAGGAGGTCGAGCACCGCAGCGTCGCCTACGACCTGATGGTCCACCTGGACCCGGGCTACCTCCGCCGGGTGCGCGGAATGGCCGTCTCCGGGCCGCTGCTGGTCCACCTCTGGGTGCGCGGCGCCCGGTTCCTGCTCGCCGCCGACCCCACCCTGGCGGGGCGGCTCAAGCCCACCTGGCGGGAGGCCGGCCGGATCGCCAAGCGCGGACTGCTGCCGGACCCGGTCAAGTCGGTCCGCTCCGGGCTGCGCTACCTGCGGCCGGGCTACCACCCGACCCAGGAGGGCTCGTCCAGCCAGGCGCTGGGCTACCTCGCCGCCTCCCCGGCCGCCCGCGCGGCCGCCGGGCGCGGCTGACGCGGGCGACAGCCCCCTCTCCCCCCCTCACCCCAAGGACCCCGCCGGATGGACCCGCTCGCCCCGCCCCCCGACCTCTACGGCCGCCCCCGCGCCGACGGCTTCATGCGCCGGCTCACCGCCTTCGGCGACCGCTACTCCCCGGCCCTCGGCAGCCCCCTGCTGCGCCGCAACCCCCGGCGCCCGCTCAGCCGTCCCACCCCGCCGCTCCAGCTGGTCGTCGCCGAACGCCGCCGACCGGCCGCCGACGTCGTCGAGTTGCGGCTCGCCGACCCCTCCGGCGGCCCGCTGCCCGGCTGGCAGCCCGGCGCCCACCTGCGCCTCGTCCTGCCCTCCGGCCGCGAGCGCCACTACTCCCTCAGCGGCGACCCGGCCGACCGCGCCGCCTACCGCATCGCCGTCCGGCGGCTGCCCGAGGGCGGCGGCGGGTCCGTCGAGGTCCACGACGCCCTGCACCCCGGCACCCGGCTCACCGCCCGCCGCCCGCGCAACGGCTTCGCCTTCTGCGCCGAGCCCGCCGTCCTCCTGCTGGCCGGCGGCATCGGCATCACCCCGCTGCTCCCGATGGCCCGCGAGGCGCAGCGGCACGGCCTGGACTGGCGCCTGGTGCACGTCGGCCGCAGCGCCGACACCCTCCCGTACACGGACGAGCTGCGCGCCCTCGACCCGCACCGGGTGGTGCTGCGCACCGACGACGAGCACGGCGGCGTCCCCACCGGTGCCGAACTGCTCGCCCACGCCCCGCGCGGCGCCGCCGTCTACTGCTGCGGCCCGGCCCCGATGCTCTCCGCCGTGCAGCGCGCCCTGGACGGCTCCCCGGCCGCCTCCCTGCACTTCGAGCGCTTCGGCGCCGCCCCGGTCACCGACGGCGAGCCGTTCGCCGTCCGACTCGGCACCGACGGCCCGACCCTCGACGTCCCCGCCGACCGCTCCGCCCTGGACGTGCTGCGCGAGGCCCGTCCGGACCTCCCGTACTCCTGCCACCAGGGCTTCTGCGGCACCTGCGAGGTCCGCCTGCTGGCCGGCTCGCCCGACCACCGGGACCGCAGGCTCACCCCCGAGCAGCGCGCCGCCGGCGCCCTGCTGCCCTGCGTCTCCCGGGCCGCCGAGGGTGAGACCCTCGTGCTCGACCTCTAGAAGGAGCTCCGCCATGGCGAAAGCGACCCCCGCCTTCCGCTACACCGAGCGCGACCTCGCCCGCTTCCGCGAGACCCAGCAACTCGCCTACCACTGCGCCGAACAGGTCGCCGCCTGGATCGAACCCGGCGTCACCGAGCGGCAGACCACCGCCGAGCTGCGCCGCCGCCTGGTCGCCGCCGGGGTGCAGGACTTCTTCCACGTCCCCTTCGCCTGGTTCGGCGACCGGACGGCGTTCCGGCACTTCCACACCCCGCTCCAGTTCTTCGCCGGCAACCGCCGGCTGGAGGAGGGCATGCCGTACGTGCTGGACTGCGCGCCCGTGGTGGACGGCTACACCGCCGACATCGGCTACGGCGGCAAGGTCGGCGAGAACCGGGTCTGGGACCGGCTGGCCGCCGACCTGAAGGTCTACCGCGAGCTGATCCTCGCCGAGGTGCGGGCCCGCAGGCCGCTCGCCGAGGTGTACGCCGCGGTGGACGCCCAGATCGCCGCGCACGGCTACGACAACCGCCACCAGGTCTACCCGGGCCGGGTGATCGGCCACCAGGTCACCCGCAACACCGCGCGCGGCCCGGCCGGGGTGAACGTCTTCGGCTTCGGCGTGCGCACCCTCCAGACCCTCGGCCGCGAGCTCGTCACCGAGCGGCTGCACGGCCGTTCGCCGCTCTGGGCCGACGGGCGGTCGTCCCGGCACGCGCCCACCCCGGGGCTGTGGGCGGTCGAGCCGCACATCGGCTTCCGGGGCGTGGGCATCAAGTTCGAGGAACTGCTGGTGGTCACCGAGGACGACGCCTACTGGCTCGACGACGACCTGCCGCACGTCCGCCGCTGGACCGCCGCCGCCACCGAGCCGGCCACCACGGAGCTGACCGACACGGAGCAGACCGCCGAGCCGACCGCCGCCGAGCCGACCACCCTGGAGGCCACCCGATGACGTTCCCGACGAAGCCCCAGGCGCGGACGAAGCCCCCGGTCCGCCGCCGGACCGTCCACTCCGGCGGCCTCCCGCTCGCCGTCTTCGAGCAGGGCGACCCGGCCGCCCCCACCGTCCTCCTCGTGCACGGCTACCCCGACACCCACACCGTCTGGGACGACATCGCCGCCGACCTCGCCCGCGACCACCACGTGGTCCGCTACGACGTGCGCGGCGCCGGGGAGTCGGCCGCCCCTGCCGACCGGTCCGGCTACCGCCTGGAGCACCTCGCCGAGGACCTGTTCGCCGTCGCCGACGCCGTCAGCCCCGACCGCCCGGTGCACCTGCTCGCCCACGACTGGGGCTCGATCCAGTCCTGGGAGGCCGTCACCGCACCCGGCGCCGAGCGCCGGATCGCCTCGTACACCACCCTGTCCGGCCCCAGCCTGGACCACATGGGCCACTGGCTGCGCCACCGGCTGCGCCGCCCCACCCCCCGCCACCTGGGGCAGCTGCTCCACCAGGGCCTGCACTCCTGGTACATCACCGCCTTCCACCTGCCCTACCTCGCCCCCGGCGTCTGGCGCCTCGGCCTGGCCCGGGCCTGGCCGAGGGTGCTGCGCGACCTGGAGCACGTCACCCCGCGCGCCGACCACCCGCAGCCCACCCTGCGCCGCGACGCGGTCCGCGGCATCGAGCTGTACCGGGCCAACTTCCGCCCCACCCTGGGCAGTCCGCGCGAGCGGCCGACCGAGGTGCCGGTCCAGCTGATCACCCTCACCCGGGACCGGTACGTCGGCACCTACCTCTCCGAGGGGCTGGAGCGCTGGGCGCCGAACCTGACCCGCAGGACGCTGCACGCCGGCCACTGGTCGGCGCTGCTGGAGAAGGGAGCCACCGTGGCCGGACTGGTCCGCGAGTTCACCACCCGCACCGACGAGGGCCGGGCCCGCCCCGAGGAGGGCGACGGCCGGCTGGTCGTGGTCACCGGCGGCGGCAGCGGCATCGGCCGGGCCACCGCGCTCGCCTTCGCCGAGGACGGCGCCCGGGTGGTGGTCTGCGACCTCGACCTCGCGGCCGCCGAGCGCACCGCCGAACTGGCCTCGCTGATCGGCCCGCCGGCGCACGCCTACCGGGTGGACGTCTCCGACGGCGCCGCGGTGGACGCCTTCGCGCAGACCGTCGCGGCCGAGCACGGGGTGCCCGACGTCATGGTCAACAACGCGGGCATCGGCCACTCCGGGACGTTCCTGCAGACCACCGAGAAGGAGTGGCAGCGGGTCCTGGACGTCAACCTCTGGGGCGTGATCCACGGCTGCCGCGCCTTCGGCACCCTGATGGCCGACCGCGGCCGGGGCGGCCACATCGTCAACGTCTCCTCCGCCGCCGCCTACCTGCCGTCCAAGGCGCTCACCGCCTACGCCACCAGCAAGGCCGCGGTGTTCATGCTCTCCGACTGCCTGCGCGCCGAGTTCGTCGGCCACGGCATCGGCGTCTCCACCATCTGCCCCGGCATCGTCAACACCAACATCACCCGCACCTCCACCTTCTCCGCCACCACCTCCACCGAGCAGGCCGCCAAGCAGGCCCGCGCCGCGAAGCTCTACGCCCGCCGCGGCTTCCCCCCGGAGAAGGTCGCCACCGCGATCGTGACCGCCGTCCGCACCGGCAGGCCCGTCGTCCCCGTCACCCCCGAGGCCAAGGCCGCCCGCTTCCTCTCCCGCCTCAGCCCCGGCCTGCTGCGCCTCGCCGCCCGCCTCAACGTCACCTGACCGGGTGAACAACGGCCGATCGGGCCCCGTGGGGCCTGCGATATCGGATACGGTCGAACCCGATATCGCAGACCCCGCTTCGCTCGGGAGGTTGGTCATGGCCCGTACCGTGATGGACATCAACGACGACCTGCTGGCCGAGGCTGCGGAGATCTTCGGTACGACGACCAAGACCGCCACCGTCAACGCCGCTCTCGAGGATGCGGTGAAGCGTCGCAAGCGCCAGGTCTTCACGACCTGGCTCGAGGACGGTGGGCTGCCCGATCTCACCGGGCCGGTGGAAAAGGGTGAGTGAGCGCTCCACCGAGTGGGTCGTCCCGCCGGGGTCGGCGGACTGAGCGACGGCCGCTTGACGAGGTCCCTCCGGGGCTGTGAGAGCATCGAGGCCCATGGAGATGACAACGGCCCTGTGGTCCTTCGCCCTCGTCGTGGGGCTGCTCACGCTCACGCCCGGGCTCGACACGGCGCTGGTCCTGCGGACCTCCGCGTTGGGGCGGCGCCGGCAGGCGTGGGGCGTCGTGCTGGGGATCCAGACCGGGACGCTGATCTGGGGGACGCTGACCTCGGCCGGGGTGACGGCGCTGCTCACCGCCTCGCAGGTGGCGTACGAGGTCCTGCGGTGGGCGGGCGCGGCGTACCTGGTGTGGATGGGCATCGGGATGCTGCGCAACCGGGGCGGTGAGGCGGCGGCCGAGGAGGAGCCGGAGGACGGCGGGTTCGCGCACGGCTGGCGGCGGGGCACGCTGACCAATCTGCTGAACCCCAAGGTCGGGGTCTTCTACGTGGCCGTGCTGCCGCAGTTCATCCCGGTCGGCGTCCCGCACTTCGCCGCCGGTGTGGCGCTGACCTGCGTGCACGTCGTGGAGGGCCTGCTCTGGTCGACCGTCCTGGTGGGTTTCGCCCGGGTGCTGCGCGGCTGGCTGCGCCGGCCGGCCGCCCGGCGGTCGATGGACCGGGTGACCGGCGCGGTGGTGGTGGGCTTCGGCGTGAAGCTGGCGCTGACCGACTAGAGCGGGACCTCCGGCGGCTCAGCGGCCGAGACGCTTCAGTCCTTCCATGAGTTCGTCCGCGTTCATGCAGATGTGCAGGTCGACGGTGGCGTTCAGCTGGGTCCAGAACGGCTCGGCGATGGACGGCAGCGAGGCCTCGTCCGGGACGTCGACGACCATGACCATGCCGCGGCTCCCGTTGCGGTTGAGGAAGTAGGCCGCCTCCGGCTTCAGTTGGGCCAGTATGCGCTGGACCCCTTCGGCCATCGTTCCGTCGCTGATCAGCTTGTTCGAGGCCGCGGTGTCGATTTCGACCTCCAGCAGGGCGCGCATGATGCCCGCTCCTTCCCCGGGCTCGGGGCGAGTCCGCAACTCCAGCCTCCCGCCGCGCCGGTGGCCACGCAACGTGAGCGGTGCCGGAGCCGCTCCCGGCTCAGGCCGCGTGGGTGCGGGGTGCCGGGCCGTCGGCCGCGCCGCCCCCGTCACCCTCCGTCCCCGTGCGCGACAGGTCGTGGTGGATCGGCCCGTCCGAGGCGCTCAGTGGCAGGCAGCTGCCGCCGCGCCGGTGGGCGACGATCTCGGCGGCGACCGAGACCGCCGTCTCCTCCGGGGTGCGGGAGCCGAGGTCCAGGCCGATCGGGGAGCGCAGCCGGGCCAGTTCGGCCTCGGTGAGCCCCGCCTCGCGGAGCCGGGCGGCGCGGTCCCGGTGGGTGCGGCGCGATCCCATCGCGCCGACGTAGCCGACCGGCAGCCGCAGGGCGCGTTCCAGTAGCGGGATGTCGAACTTGGCGTCGTGGGTGAGCACGCAGAGCACGGTGCGTCCGTCGATCCGGCCGAGTTGGGAGTCCAGGTAGCGGTGCGGCCAGTCGACCACCACCTCGTCGGCCTCCGGGAAGCGGCGGGCGGTGGCGAAGACCGGCCGGGCGTCGCAGACCGTCACGTGGTAGCCGAGGAACTTGCCGATCCGCACCACCGCGGCCGCGAAGTCGATCGCCCCGAACACCAGCATCCGCGGCGCGGGCACGTACGACTCGACGAAGCAGGTGACGGTGCCCCGGCCGTGTTCGTCGCAGGGGCGGCCGTCCAGGCCGAGCACCAGCCGGCCGGTGCGTCCGGCCTCCAGCATCGCCCGGGCCCGCACGACGATCGCCCGCTCCAGGGCGCCGACCGTCGAGGGGGTGGGCGAGAGCGCGCCGGCCACGCCGTCCGCGGTGACCGCCAGGGTGGCCCCGACCAGCCCGCCCGCCCCGCCCGGTCCGGCGATCACCCGGACCAGGGCCACCGGTGTGCCGGCCGCGATGTGCGCGATCCCGGTGTCCAGCCCGGCGTCGGCCCCCGGCACCACCGGCTGGACGAACACGTCCAGGACGCCGCCGCAGGTCAGACCCACCGCGAAGGCGTCCTCGTCGCTGTACCCGAAGCGTTCCAGCACCGGCTCGCCGCTCGCCAGGGCGGCCCGGCACAGCTCGTACACCGCGCCCTCGACGCACCCGCCGGAGACGCTGCCGACCGCCTCGCCGTCCGCGTCCACGGCCAGCGCCGCCCCGGGGTCGCGCGGAGCGCTGCCGGAGACGCCGACCACGGTGGCCACGGCGAAGGAGCGCCCGGACGCGTGCCAGGCCCGCAGCTGCTCGGCGATGTCCTGCATGGGGGAGGCTCCTTACACGGTTTCGACAGTAGCGGGAGACGCCGCCGTACGGGAAACGATCCCGTACGGCGGTGGTGGTGCCCAAGGCGGTCCTGCCCCGAGGCCCTGCCCGAGGCGGGCGCGAACAGGGCGAAGGCGCCCGGGTGCCTAGTGCACGCCCAGCCAGGACTTGACCGGGGTGATCGCGAAGTACACCACGAACACCGCGGTGAGGATCCACATCAGCACCCCGGGCTCGCGCCAGCGCCCCAGCCCGGCCTTGATGACGGTGTACGAGATGACGCCGGCCGCGACGCCCGCGGTGATGCTGTACGTGAACGGCATCAGCACGCAGGTGAGGAAGGCCGGGACGGCCACCTCGCGGTCGGACCAGTCGATGTGCCGGGCCTGGCTCATCATCATCGAGCCGATCACGACCAGGGCGGCCGAGGCGACCTCGACCGGGACGATCCCGGCGATCGGCGAGAAGAACAGCATCAGCGCGAACAGGGCGCCGGTGACGGTGGAGGCGAGTCCGGTGCGGGCGCCGTCGCCGACGCCGGTGGCGGACTCGACGAAGACGGTCTGCCCGGAGGCGCCCGCCAGGCCGCCGACCGCGCCGCCCGCGCCGTCGATGAACAGCGCCTTGGACAGTCCGGGCATCCGGCCGCGCCGGTCGGCCAGTCCGGCTTCGGTGCCGACGCCGATGATGGTGGCCATCGCGTCGAAGAAGCCGGCCAGCACCAGGGTGAACACCGCGACCGAGGCGCTGATCGCGCCCATGCCGTGGCCGCCGAACGCGCCGAACAGGTCGACGTGGCCGAACAGGCCGAAGTCCGGTGCGGAGACGGGGCTGCCGGGCCAGACCGGCACCGAGTTCCGCCAGGCCCCGGCGGGCACGTGGGCGGCCCGGTTGACGATCACCGCGAGCACGGTGCCGCCGGCGATGCCGAGCAGGATCGCGCCGCGGACGCCGCGCGCCATCAGCACGAAGATCGCCAGCAGGGTGACGCAGAAGACCAGCACCGGCCAGCCGGACAGCTCGCCGGTCGGGCCGAGCGAGAGCGGGGTGGGGCCGCCGGTGTGCATGAACCCGGCCTTGTAGAGGCCGATCACCGTGACGAACAGGCCGATGCCGATGGTGATGGCGTGCTTGAGCGGCAGCGGGATGCCGTTCATGATCCGCTCGCGCAGCCCGGAGACGACCAGCAGCACGATCAGCAGGCCGTAGATCACGCACAGGCCCATGGCCTGTGCCCAGGTGGTGTGCGGGACGACCAGCGCGGAGACCGCGCCGGAGACGGAGAGCCCGGCGGCGAGGGCGAGCGGCACGTTGCCGACCAGGCCCATCAGGACGGTGGTGACGGCGGCGGCCAGCGCGGTGGCGGTGGTCAGCGCGGCGGGGTCCAGTTTGGCGCCGGTGGCGTCCGCGCCGCTCAGGATGAGCGGGTTGAGCAGGATGATGTACGCCATCGCCATGAAGGTGGTGACCCCACCGCGCAGTTCGTTGGCGAGGGTCGATCCCCGGGCCGAGATCTTGAAGTAGGCGTCCAGTGCGCCGGTGGGGCGTGGGGTGTCCGGGGGCGACGTGCCGGGTTCGTTCCCGGCGGGTCCGTCCTCGGCGGGTCTGTCTTCGGTGGTGCCGGGCTCCGTGGGGATCCTGGTCATGTCCATCCCAAGTGTCAAAGGGGGTTGGGGTGGGCGAGCCGACCTGACCGCCGGTCAACGAAGCGGCGTAGGGGGACGTATCGACTCACGGGGGCACTCATGAGCAGCGGGGGAGTGCCCGCGGTGCATCAGAGGGTGTGGTGCATCAGAGGGTGGTGCGCACCGCTGCGGGCCCCGGCGTGGGCAGGGCAGCGGGTGTACGGGGACGCCTCCGGGCAGTGGGGGCGTCCCCCGGGGCGGCGGGGAAGACGGTCGCCGCCCCGGGGAGGACGAACTCGGGCCGTCAGAGCGGCCGTTCGGTGGTCAGGTGCTCCGGCCGGACCGGGATCCGGTTGAGCGCCAGCCCGGTGGCGTTGCGGATGGCGGCCACGATGGACGGCGTCGCCGAGACGGTCGGCGCCTCGCCGACCCCGCGCAGCCCGTACGGGGCGTTGGGGTCGGGCAGTTCGAGCACCTCCACCGGGATCGGCGGGGTGTCCAGGATGGTGGGGATCAGGTAGTCGGTGAAGGAGGCGTTGCGCACCTTGCCCTCCCGCACGATGATCTCCTCCATCACCGCGAGCCCCAGCGCCTGGGTGCAGCCGCCCTGGATCTGGCCGACCACGGAGAGCGGGTTGAGCGCCTTGCCGACGTCCTGGACGGCGGTGAGCTCGACCACCTTGACCAGGCCCAGCTCCACGTCCACGTCCACCACCGCGCGGTTGGCGCAGAAGGTGTACTGGACGTGGCCGAAGCCCTGGCCGGTCTCCTTGTCGAAGGCCTGGGTGGGCCGGTGGTGGTGCTCGCGGGTCTGCTCGACGGCCTCGTCGCCGAGCAGGTCGACGATGGAGACCAGCGCGCCGGCGCTCTTCGACACCACCTTGCCGTCGGCCAGCACCAGGTCGTCGTGGGTCCAGCCGTAGCGACGGCGCCCCTTGTCGAACAGCTCCCGGCGGACCGCCTCGGCGGCCAGCTTCACCGCCCCGCCGGTCATGTACGTCTGGCGCGAGGCGGAGGTCGAACCGGCCGACCCCACCTCGGTGTTGGCCGGGTGGATGGTGACCTGCTCGACGCCCAGCTCGGTGCGGGCGATCTGGGCGTGCACGGTGACGCCGCCTTGGCCGACCTCGGCCGCCGCGGTGTGCACCATGGCGACGGGCTCGCCGCCGATCACCTCCAGTCGCACCCGGGCGGTGGAGTAGTCGTCGAAGCCCTCGGAGAAGCCGACGTTCTTGATGCCGACCGAGTAGCCGACGCCGCGGACGATCCCCTCGCCGTGCGAGGTGTTGGACAGCGCGCCGGGCAGCCGGCGCACGTCCAGGTGCTCGGTGTCCAGCGGCGGCGGCAGCGGCATCTCCTTGGCCCGCCGCAGCAGTTCGGCCACCGGTGCGGGGGAGTCGATCTGCTGGCCGGTGGGCATGAAGTCGCCCTCGGACATCGCGTTGAGCTGCCGCAGTTCCACCGGGTCCATGCCCAGGGCGGCGGCCAGCTTGTCCATCTGCGACTCGTAGCCGAACGCCGCCTGCACCGCGCCGAAGCCGCGCATCGCCCCGCAGGACGGGTTGTTGCTGTACAGCGCGATGGCGTGCATCCGCACGTTGGGGATCACGTACGGGCCGTGCCCGAGCGAGGCCGCGTTGCCGACCACGGCGGGGGAGGCGGAGGCGTACGCGCCGCCGTCCAGCACGATCCGGCAGTCGGCGTAGACCAGCCGGCCGTCCCGGGTGGCGCCGTGCTCGTAGTGCATCCGCGCCGGGTGGCGGTGGACGTGGCCGAAGAAGGACTCGTCCCGGGAGTAGACGATCTTGACCGGCTTGCCGGTGTGCTGGGCCAGCAGGCAGGCGTGGATCTGCATCGACAGGTCCTCGCGGCCGCCGAACGCGCCGCCCACGCCGGCCAGGGTCAGCCGGACCTTCTCCTCCGGCAGGTCCAGCACCGGCGCCATCTGCTGGCGGTCGACGTGCAGCCACTGGGTGGCGATGTAGAGGTCGATGCCGCCGTCCTCGGCGGGCACCGCGAGGCCGGACTCCGGGCCGAGGAAGGCCTGGTCCTGCATGCCGACCTCGTAGTCGCCGCTGACGACCACGTCCGCCAGCGCCCGCACCTCGTCGGTCACGCCGCGGCCGGAGACCAGCCGCTGCTCGTGGCAGATGTTGCCGTACGCGTGGGACTTGTACTCGTGCGGCTCGTGCACGTACCCGTACGTCTCCGGGTCGAGGCACTGCTCCTCGGTGACGATCGGGGTGAGCACCTCGTACTCGACCGCGATCTTCTTCACCGCCCGGCGGGCCGTCTCCGGGTGGTCGGCGGCGACCAGCGCGATCGCCTCGCCGTGGTAGCGGATCCGGTCGATGGCCAGGGCCGGCTGGTCCTGGATCTCCAGGCCGTAGTACTTCGAGCCGGGGATGTCCTCGTGCGTCAGCACCGCGTACACCCCGGGCACCTTGAGCGCCTCGGAGACGTCCACCGACAGGATGTTCGCCCGGGGGTGCGGCGAGCGCAGCGCCGTGCCCCAGAGCATGTCCTCGTGCCACAGGTCGGAGGAGTAGGCGAACTCGCCCCGGACCTTCAGGTTGCCGTCCGGGCGCAGCGGTGAGCCGCCGATGCCGTCCTTGGCCGCCTGGTTGATGTTCTGCAGGTTCTTCTGCCCCTGGATGGTCCGCGCGCTCATGCCGCGCCCTCCGTCCCCGCGCACGTGCGGGCCGAGGCCAGCCGCACCGCGTCCATGATCTTCTCGTAGCCGGTGCAGCGGCACAGGTTGCCGGACAGCGCCTCGCGGATGTCGTCGTCGCTCGGCTGCGGGTCCTCGGCCAGCAGCGCGTCGGTCTGCACCAGCAGGCCGGGGGTGCAGAAGCCGCACTGGACGGCGCCGGCGTCGACGAACGCCTGCTGGACCAGGCCCAGTTCGCCGTCCTCCGTGCCCAGGCCCTCGACCGTGCGCACCTCGCGGTCCTGCACCTGGCCGGCCGCGACCAGGCAGGAGCAGACCGGGAGGCCGTCCAGGTAGACCGTGCAGGAGCCGCACTCGCCCTGCTCGCAGGCGTTCTTCGAGCCGGGCAGGCCGACCCGCTCGCGCAGCACGTACAGCAGGCTCTCGCCCTCCCACACGTCGTCGGCCTCGACGGGCCTGCCGTTGGCGGTGAAAGTGACCTTCATGCCGCGCTCCTGATCTGCTTGCCGTAGTCGTTCCAGGTCCAGGTGAGGGTGCGGCGGGCCATCACGGCGAGCGCGTGCCGGCGGTAGTCGGCGGTGCCGCGGACGTCGTCGATCGGCGAGGCCGCGGCCTTCACCAGCTCGCCGAAGCGCTGGACCACCTCGGCGCCCAGCAGCTCCCCGGACTCCCACAGCCCGCGCTCGGCGAGCACGCCCTGGAGGTACTCCTCGGCCTCGACGGCGCGGCGCGGTGTGGGGGCGGCCGAACCGATGCCGGTGCCGACGGTCCCGTTCCGCGGGTGCAGGGCGAAGCCGAACGCGCAGACCGCGATCACCATGGCGTTGCGGGTGCCGATCTTCGAGAACTGCTGCGGCCCGTCCGCCACCGGGATGAGCACGGCCCGGATCAGCTCGTCGGCCTCCAGCAGGTTGCGCTTCACCCCGACGTAGAAGTCGTCGATCGGGATCAGCCGGGTGCCGCGCACCGAGGCCGCCTCGACGAACACGTCCCGCCCGGCCGCGAGCAGCGCCGGGTGCGAGTCGCCGGCCGGGGAGGCCGCGCCGAGGTTGCCGCCGACGCTGCCGCGGTTGCGGATCTGCGGCGAGCCGACGGTGTGGGCCGCCAGGGCCAGCCCGGGCAGCGGACCGGACAGCTCCGCGATGATCCGGGCGTACGGGACCGCGGCGCCGAGCCTCACCACCTCGCCGTCGTTCGACCATTCGGCGAGTTCGGTGATGCGGTTCAGGTCGAGAATCGCGGATGGCCGGTGCACGTCGAAGTTCAGCTCGACCATGACGTCCGTGCCGCCCGAAACGGGCAGCGCGGTCGGGTACTCGGCCTTCGCCGCGAGTGCCTCGTCCCAGGTGGCGGGCCGAAGGAACTCCATGCGGGTGTCTCCTCAAGTCGTCGCCCGCCGGGTGCCCGGCGGCGTGTCGCCCAGTGAACCGCCGCGACGCGGCCCGCTGGCAGTCACCGATGGCATGAAGCCCCGGCTGTGAGCCCGCCCGGCATCCTGTACGTTCCTCTAAGGAGGAGAACCTCGCAGCCCAGGTGTCCGCCGGGTGCTACCTACGACCGTAATCCGGCCGTGACGCGCGGGCTACGGACCCGGGCGGACGCCCGGCCGGACTGGCCCTATCGTTACCCCTTCACCCTCCCCCCAAGCCCCCGTTAAGGAGTCCGCGGATGCGCGTCCGTGACCTGCTCGCCCCCGGCGCCCCGCGACTGCGCCTGCTCGCGGCCGAGGAAGAGCTGGACCGGCAGGTCAGCGGCGTGATGACGACGGACCTCCAGGACCCGGGCCGCTACCTGCACGGCGGCGAACTGGTGCTCACCGGCATGCTCTGGCGCACCGTCCCGGCCGACTCCGAGCGCTTCGTCCGCACCCTCGCGGCCGGCGGCGCGGTGGCCCTGGCGGCCGGCGAGGCCGAGGTCGGCCCGGTGCCCGAGGACCTGGTCGAGGCCTGCCGCCGACACCGGATGCCGCTGCTCGCCGTCCCCGACGACATCGCCTTCGGCACCGTCACCGAGTTCATCGGCCGCCAGGTCTCCGCCGACCGCGCCGCCGACCTCGCCGCCCTGGTCGACCGGCACCGCCTGCTGGTCTCGGCGGCCGGCGGCGGCGGACTGGACGCGGTGCTCGACCTGCTCGGCGGCGACCTCGACCTGGACTGCTGGGTGCTCACCCCGACCGGCGCGGTGATCGCCGGCCCCGCCGACCGGCTCTCCGCCCAGGACCGCGACCAGCTGGTCCGCGCCCACCTCGCCGCCCAGCGCCAGCGCCGCCGCCCCCCGCACCGGGCCCGACTGGCCGCCGGCTCCTTCTCGCTGCTGCCCGCCCCGGCCTCCGCCGAGCACGACGAGCCGCCGGCCGGCGGCGGCCTGCTGGCCGACTGGGTGCTCGCGGTGGCCGGCGACGTCACCGAGTGGACCACCAAGCGCCAGCAGCTCGCCGAGAACCTGGCCCGGCTGGTCGCCGCCGAGCGCCACCGCCGCGACGAGGGCCGCCGGCTGCGCCGCCGCCTCGCCGACGAACTGCTCGCCCTGCTGCGCCGCGACGCCGACCCGGCCGAGGTCGGCCGCGCCCTGTACGCCTCCTCGGCGATGGCCGCCCGCTACGAGGGCCCCGGGGCCAAGTCCCAGGCGGAGGACGGCTCCTGGCTGGTGCTCAGCGCCGAGGGCACCGGCCTGCCGGAGGGCGCCGTACGGGCGGTGCTGGAGGAGGCGCTCGGCGGCGCCTCCGACCGCGCCCTGGTCGCCGGGACGGGCACCGGCGCCGTGGTGGTGCTGCCCGTCCTGGACGCCCCGGTGCCCGCCGACGCCCTGCGCGAACTGCTCGCCCCGCTGGAGGCCGGGCTCGGCTCGGAGGGCCGGATCACCCTCGGCGTCTCCGCCCCCGCGGCCGGGGCCGGCGGCCTGCGCGGCGCCCTGGAGGAGGCCCGGCACGCCCGCCGGATCGCCGCCTCCCGGGTCGGCCGGGTCTGCGTCGCGGGCCCCGAGGAGCTCGCCTCGCACGTCCTGCTGCTGGCCGCCGTCCCGGACGAGGTGCGCCGGGCCTTCCGCAGCCGGCTGCTGGACACGGTGATCGCGTACGACATCGAGCACCAGGCGGACCTGGTCCGCACCCTGGAGGCCTTCCTGCGCTCGGACGGCTCCTGGACCCGCTGCGCCGCCCAGCTGCACGTCCACGTGAACACCCTGCGGTACCGGATCGGCCGGATCGAGGAGCTGACCGGGCGTGACCTCTCCCGGCTGGAGGACCGGGTGGACTTCTACCTGGCGCTGGAGCTGGCCTGACGCCGCGTCCGGACAAGCGGAAGGGCCCGCCGCGACCTCGGTCGCGGCGGGCCCTTCCCGTACGGTTCGCTGCCGCCGGCCTACTGGACCGGGATGACCGAGGTCAGCCACTGGAAGGCGGCCGGGACCATCTTCTTCCACTGCTCGGTGGTGTGCGGGCCGGTGCCCTCCTCGACCTGGACGGTGGTCGGGGCCTTGGCCGCGGCGCGGATCGCCTCGCCGTCCTCGTAGCCGTCGCCCTTGGAGCCGCTGACCAGCAGGGCGACCTTCGGCGGCTGCGGGGCGGTCTTCAGGATGTTGACCGGGTTGTTGGCCTCGCGCAGCTTGGCGTCCTTGCCGACCAGGGAGTCCGGCTCCTGGGCCGGGTCGTTGTAGCCGGACATCGCGATGGCGGCCCGGTACCGGTTGGGGTGGGCCAGCGACAGCTTGGCCGCGCAGTGCGCGCCGGCCGAGTAGCCGGCGATCGCCCAGCGGTCCGCGGACGGGTCCGCGCGGAAGTTGTCCAGCACCATCTGCGGGACGTCGCGGGTGACCCAGGCGTCGGCGTTGATCTTGCCGGGGATGTCGGTGCAGCCGGCGTCCTGGTTGTTCAGCAGCTTCGTGCGGGGCGAGACCAGGATGAACGGGGCGACCTTGCCCTGCTGCATCAGCGGCTTGAGCTGCTCGGAGACCTTGAGGGTGCCGTACCAGGTGGAGGAGGAGCCGGGGTAGCCCGGGATCAGCTCGACCACGGGGAACTTCTTGTCCTTGAACGCCGGGTCGTTGTACTGCGGCGGCAGCCAGACCAGCACCTCGCCGTCGACCCCGGACACCTGGCCCTTGAGCTCGGTCCGCTGCACGTCGTTCGGGACGAGCGGGTCGTTCACGCCGCCGAAGCTCTGCTTGACCTTCTGCGGCTCCTTGGCGGGCTCGGCGCCCTGGCCGCCGGCGGCGGCCGCGGCCGGGTCGACCGGTGCCACCACGGGCACCGCGCGGACGTGGTTGCCGGTGCCGAGCAGGTCGTCCCAGTTGCCGTAGATCAGGTTGGCGTTGTTGACCATCACGAAGACCATCAGGACGGCCGTGACCTGGCAGAACATGATCATGACGATCCGGGTGAGGTAGCGTACCGGCTGCGGGCCGCCGACCTTCCCCCAGAACAGCAACGCCACTGTGATGGACACCGGCACCAGGATGACGGTGAGGAGGAAGAATGGCGTACCTGTCAGTTCCATCGAGTTCTCGTATCCGGGTCGCACGCCGCCCGGGGCCCACTCGCCCGAACGCACGTCAATGGCATCAGACGGCGATGGACCGGTGATCGGTTGCCGTCCGAATCTGTGCGGAACCTGAGAGGAACATCACTTTCTTGTGATGAACCGCCTTCGGATCGGCGCCTAGTCTGCCACCCGAACGGACGTCGTCCGGACCAGATGTTCAGCGAACTACCAGGAAAGGTCCCCCGGGGCACCTTACCTCCCAGGCCGTTCGCGCTGCCGGGCGAGGCGGTGCGATACCGCGCGGCACGGGCAGGGAGACTATGGGGATGAGCATCACCCGCTTTCGCCCGTCCCACCGCCTCTGGCCCGCGTGTGCCGTCCTGGCACTCGCGGTCGCCGTGGCCGGTTGCAGCAGTACTGGAGGCAGACGCGCCGAGGAGGCCCGCGCCAAGGCCGCGGCCACCGGCGGCGGCGCCGTCTCGACTCCGCGCTGGAAGGTCGCCATGGTGACCCACGCCGGAGCCGGCGACGCCTTCTGGGACACTGTGCGCAAGGGCGCCGAGCAGGCCGCCGCCAAGGACAACATCACCTTCCTGTACTCCAACGACGCGCAGACCCAGAACCAGGTCCAGCTCGTCCAGGCCGCCATCGACCAGAAGGTCGACGGCCTGCTGGTCACCCTCGCCAAGGGCGACGCCATGGCGGACGTCCTCGGCAAGGCCAAGGCCGCCGGCATCCCCGTGATCACGATCAACTCCGGCCAGGAGTACTCGCAGAAGTTCGGCGCGCTGACCCACATCGGTCAGGACGAGTCCACCGCCGGTCAGGCGGCCGGTACCGAGCTGGCCTCGCGCGGCCGCAAGAACGTGCTCTGCGTGATCCACGAGCAGGGCAACGTCGGCCAGGAGCAGCGCTGCTCCGGCGCCCAGTCCAAGTCCGGCGGAGCCTTCCAGGTGCTCTACGTCAACGGCGTCGACATGCCCGACGCCCGCGCCGC
Source organism: Kitasatospora sp. NPDC001225 (assembly GCF_053597855.1). Lineage (NCBI taxonomy): Bacteria > Bacillati > Actinomycetota > Actinomycetes > Kitasatosporales > Streptomycetaceae > Kitasatospora > Kitasatospora sp. NPDC001225. The sequence goes on along the minus strand of NZ_JBSFJC010000021.1, from coordinate 13,500 downwards.
GATCTCCGCCAAGCTGCAGGCCGACCCGTCCATCGACACCGTGCTGACCCTCTCCGGCCCGATGGCCGCCACCGGCCTCCAGGCCGTCCAGGACGCCCACCGCACCGTCGAGCTGGACACCTTCGACCTGGGCACGCAGGTGGTGTCCGGGCTCAAGTCCGGCAGCGTCGGCTTCGCCGTCGACCAGCAGCCCTACCTCCAGGGCTACACCGGCGTCGACCTGGTCTGGCTGTACAAGTACAACCTGAACATGCTCGGCGGCGGCAAGCCCGTCGAGACCGGTCCGCAGATCCTGACCAAGGACAACGCCGACGCGCTCGCCGAGTACGTCGCGAGGGGGACCAGGTGAGCACCCCCGACCTCCTCGCCCACGACGGCCTGGTCGACGGCCGTCCGGCGGCCCTGCGGCGGCTCCTCGCCCGCCCCGAGCTGGGCTCGCTGATCGCCGCCGTCGCGGTCTTCACGGTCTTCGCCGTCGCCGCCGAACCGTTCCTGCGGGTCTCCTCGCTGGGCACCGTGCTGTACGCGGCCTCCACCATCGGGATCATGGCGGTGCCGGTCTCGCTGCTGATGATCGGCGGCGAGTTCGACCTGTCGGCCGGCGTGCTGGTCACCACCGCCGCGCTGACCTCCTCGATGGTCTCGTACCAGTTCACCGCGGTGACCTGGGTCGGCGTGCTGGTCTCGCTGGCGACCACGCTGGCCATCGGCGGGTTCAACGGCTGGATGCTCGGCCGCACCAGGCTGCCCAGCTTCATCGTCACGCTCGGCACCTTCCTGATGCTGACCGGCGCCAACCTGGGCGTCACCAAGGCGATCTCCGGCACCGTCTCCACCAAGTCGATCTCCGACATGGAGGGCTTCGCCGCCTGCCGCTGGCTGTTCGCCTCCGAGGTGACCGTCGGCGGGCTGACCGTCAAGGCCACCGTCTGGTGGTGGCTCGGCCTGCTCGTGGTCGGCAGCTGGGTGCTGCTGCGCACCCGCTTCGGCAACTGGATCTTCGCGGTCGGCGGCGACGCGGACGCGGCCCGCGCGGTCGGCGTGCCGGTCGCCCGGACGAAGACCCTGCTGTACCTGGGCGTCGGCTTCGGCGCCTGGGTGCTCGGCCAGCACCTGCTGTTCTCCTTCGACACCGTGCAGTCCGGCGAGGGCGTCGGCAACGAGCTGATCTACATCGTCGCGGCGGTCATCGGCGGCTGCCTGATCACCGGCGGCTACGGCTCGGTGGTCGGCTCCGCGCTCGGCGCGCTGATCTTCGGCATGGCCAGCAAGGGGATCATCTACGCCCAGTGGAACCCGGACTGGTTCAAGTTCTTCCTCGGCGCGATGCTGCTGCTGGCCGCGCTGCTGAACGCCTACGTCAAGCGCCGGGCCGAGCGGGGGCCGCGATGAACACGGACCTCACGGGGGCCGCGACGAACACGGAAGCCATGGGTACCGAACTGCTCTCCCTCGACGGCGTCGGCAAGAGCTACGGCACCGTCCGGGCGCTCCAGGACGTCTCGCTGACCCTGCGGGCCGGCGAGATCAGCTGCGTGCTCGGCGACAACGGGGCCGGCAAGTCCACCCTGATCAAGATCATCTCCGGGCTGCACCAGCACGACGAGGGCACCGTCACCGTCGGCGGCGAGGCGGTCCGCTTCGACTCCCCGCGCCAGGCCCTGGACCGCGGCATCGCCACCGTCTACCAGGACCTCGCGGTCGTCCCGCTGATGCCGGTCTGGCGCAACTTCTTCCTCGGCTCCGAGCAGGGCATGCGCCGCTGGGGCGGCCTGCGGCTGGACGCCGAGGGGATGCGCGCCACCACCCGCGACGCGCTCGCGCGGATGGGCATCGACCTGTACGACGTCGACCGGCCGATCGGCACCCTCTCCGGCGGGCAGCGCCAGTGCGTGGCGATCGCCCGCGCGGTGCACTTCGGCGCCAAGGTGCTGATCCTGGACGAGCCCACCGCCGCGCTCGGCGTCAAGCAGTCCGGGGTGGTGCTCAAGTACGTCACCGCCGCCCGCGACGCCGGGCTCGGGGTCGTGCTGATCACCCACAACCCGCACCACGCGTACCTGGTCGGCGACCACTTCACCCTGCTCCGGCGGGGCCGGATGGCGGGCAGCCATCCGCGTGCCGAGATCAGCCTCGAACAGCTCACCACCGAGATGGCCGGCGGCTCCGACCTCGCCGAGCTCTCGCACGAGCTGGCCCGACCGTCGCTCTCCGACCCCCGTGGCTCCGCCCCCGGCGGCTCCGGCACCGGACTCCCCGGTGGCGGAGAATCGGCTTCCGGAGAATCCGACCCCCGAGAACCCGACACCCGTGAGGAGCGTCCGCAGCCGTGACCGGCTCCCAAGGCAGCACCCGGCCACCCGTCCTGCCGACCCTGCTCGGCCTCGGCCCGCGCGCCGAGCGTCGCCGCCGCGCCCTGCCCGCCGGGATACTGCGGCTGCCCACGATCGGTGTCGACATCGGCGGCACCAAGGTGGTCGCCGGGGTGGTGGACGGCGAGGGCAAGGTGCTGGAGAAGCTGCGCACGGACACGCCGCACAAGAGCAAGAGCCCCAAGGTGGTCGAGGACGTCATCGTCGAGCTGGTGCTCCAGCTCGCCGACCGGCACGACGTCCACGCCGTGGGCATCGGCGCGGCCGGCTGGGTCGACGCCGACCGCTCCAAGGTGCTGTTCGCCCCGCACCTCAACTGGCGCAACGAGCCGCTCCGGGAGGCGCTCAGCGAGCGGCTGCGGTTCCCGGTGATCGTGGAGAACGACGCCAACGCGGCCGCCTGGGCCGAGTGGCGCTTCGGCGCCGGGCGCGGCGAGGACCACATGGTGATGCTCACCCTGGGCACCGGCATCGGCGGCGCGGTGGTCCGGGACGGCTACGTGGACCGCGGCAAGTACGGCCTGGCGGGCGAGTTCGGGCACATGCAGGTGCTGCCCGGCGGCCACCGCTGCCCGTGCGGCAACCGGGGCTGCTGGGAGCAGTACTCCTCCGGCAACGCCCTGGTGCGCGACGCGCGCGAGCTGGTCGCCGAGGAGTCGCCGGTGGTGCAGCCGCTGCTGGCCCGGGCGGGCGGCACGGTCGAGGGCATCACCGGGCCGCTGGTCACCGAGGCCGCCCAGGAGGGCGACCCGGTCGCGACCGAGCTGCTCTACGAGGTCGGCACCTGGCTCGGCGTCGGCATCGCCAACCTGGCCGCCGCGCTGGACCCGGGCCGCTTCGTGATCGGCGGCGGGGTCTCCGAGGCCGGTGACCTGCTGCTCGGTCCGGCCCGGGACACCTTCCGCCGCACCCTCACCGGGCGCGGGTTCCGCCCGGAGGCCGCCATCGTGCACGCCGCCCTCGGCAACGAGGCCGGCCTGGTCGGCGCGGCCGACCTGGCCCGGCAGGTGGCGCGGCGCTTCCGCACGATCAAGCGGCGGCGGGTGGAGCGCAGCGCGCTGTAGCGGGGTGGGGGCGCCTGCCGGCTGTTCTCCTGGCGCCCCCGCCCGCCCCGCCAACTACCCGTTGGTAGCGGCGCGGTGTGGTTGTCGGATCATCCCTCCTGTGGAACAACTGAGTTGACGCAGACTCAGGAGGATTCGGATGAGGGCTCTGACCCGTCTCGCACCACCACTGCTGCTCGCCACCGCGCTGGTCTGGTCCGGCGTCGGACCGGCCGGCGCCGCGACCCCGCCGACGAAGGCGCCCGAGGCGGTGGGCCGGGGCGGAGCGGTCGCCACCGTCGACGCCGACGCCACCGCCGCCGGCATCGAGGTGCTGCGCAAGGGCGGCAACGCGGTGGACGCGGCCGTTGCCGCCGCCGCGGCCCTCGGAGTCACCGAGCCGTACTCCTCCGGCATCGGCGGCGGCGGGTACTTCGTCTACTACGACCACGCCACCGGCCGGGTGCACACCATCGACGGCCGGGAGACGGCCGGGCGCACCGCCGACAGCGGCCTGTTCCTGGAGGACGGCAAACCGCTGGCCTTCGCCGACGCCGTCACCAGCGGCCTGTCCGTCGGAATCCCCGGCACCCCCGCCACCTGGGACGCCGCACTGCGCAAGTGGGGCACCCGCTCGCTCGCCCAGAACCTCGAACCGGCCGAGCGGATCGCCGACCACGGCTTCGTCGTCGACGACACCTTCCGCGGCCAGACCGCCGACAACTACGCCCGGTTCAAGGACTTCCCGGCCACCGCCGCGCTCTACCTGCCGAACGGCAAGCCCCCCGAGACCGGCAGCGTGCTGCGCAACCCCGACCTCGCCGCCACCTACCGGCTGCTCGCCAAGGACGGCGTCAAGGCCTTCTACCAGGGCGAGTTGGCCAAGGACATCGCCAACACCGTGCAGCACCCGCCGGTCGACCCGGCGTCCGGCCGCACCGCCCGCCCCGGCAGGGTCGGCACCACCGACCTCGCCGACTACCGGGTCCGCGACCAGGCGCCCACCCACGTCTCCCACGGCGCCTACGACGTCTACGCGATGGCCCCCTCCAGCTCCGGCGGCACCACCGTCGGCGAGGCGCTCAACATCCTGGAGGACGGCGGCGACGTCTCCACGTACAGCGGCACCCAGTACTACCACCACTTCCTGGAGGCCTCCCGGATCTCCTTCGCCGACCGCAACCGCTGGGTCGGCGACCCGGCCTTCAGCGACGTCCCCACCAGGGAACTGCTCTCCGAGCGCTACGCCGCCTCCCGGGCCTGCCTGATCAGCCCGGACCACGCGCTGACCAGCCCGCTCGCCCCCGGCGACCCGCGCCACCCGGCCCCCTGCGCCGACACCGGCCAGGCCGTCCCCGAACCGTACGAGGGCCCCAACACCACCCACCTGACGGTCGCCGACCGCTGGGGCAACATCGTCTCCTACACGCTCACCATCGAGCAGACCGGCGGCAGCGGCATCACCGTCCCCGGCCGGGGCTTCCTGCTCAACAACGAGCTGACCGACTTCGACTTCACCCCGCTCGCCCCGGGCGTCCCCGACCCCAACCTGCCGGGCCCGGGCAAGCGGCCGCGCTCCTCGATGTCCCCGACGGTCGTGCTGCGCGACGGCGAGCCGCTGCTGGCCACCGGCAGCCCCGGCGGCGCGACCATCATCACCACCACCCTCCAGGTGCTGCTCGGCCGGCTCGACCGGGGCCTGAGCCTGGAGCAGGCCATCGCCGCCCCGCGCGCCAGCCAGCGCAACAGCGCCACCACCCAGGCCGAGCCCGCCTTCCTGGCACTGCCCGAGCGGGCCGCGCTGGAGGGCCTCGGACACAGTTTCGTCAACGGCGGCGAGATCGGTGCCGCCACCGGCGTGGAACGGCTGCCGGACGGCCGCTGGGTGGCCGCCGCCGAGCCGGTGCGGCGCGGCGGCGGCTCGGCTGCGGTGGTCCGGCCCGCGGGCTGACCGGGCCGGCCTGTCGGTGCCGGGCGGTATGTTCGGGGTGGGCCTCCCGCACGAGGGGCGGCCCACCCCGTCCGTATGCCCGACTGCATGTCCGTCCGCACCGAACCACCGGGAAGGCCGCCCGCCGTGACCGTCCGCATCGCCACCTGGAACATCAACTCCGTCACCGCGCGGCTGCCCAAGCTCCTGGAGTGGCTGGAGAGCGCCAAGCCCGACGTGCTCTGCCTCCAGGAGCTCAAGTGCGCGGCCGACGCCTTCCCGTACGAGGCGGTCCGCGAGCTCGGCTACGAGACGGCCGCGCACGGCAACGGCCGCTGGAACGGCGTCGCGATCGTCTCCCGGATCGGCCTGGACGACGTCGTGCGCGGCCTCCCCGACCAGCCCGGCTACTTCGCCGACGGCGCCCTGCTGCCCGAGGTCGAGCCGCGCGCCATCGCCGCCACCTGCGGCCCGGTCCGGGTCTGGTCGGTCTACGTGCCGAACGGCCGCGAGGTCGGCCACGCGCACTACCAGTACAAGCTGGAGTGGCTGGAGGCGCTGCGCAAGGCCGCCACCGAGGACGCCGCCGGCCCCCGCCCGTTCGCCGTCCTCGGGGACTTCAACATCGCCCCGACCGACGACGACGTCTTCGACGCCGCCGCCTTCGAGGGCCTCACCCACGTCACCCCGGTCGAGCGCGCCGCACTGGCGGCCCTCGACGGGATCGGCCTCCAGGACGTGCTGCCCCGCCCGCTCAAGTACGACCACCCGTACACCTACTGGGACTACCGCCAGCTGGCCTTCCCCAAGAACCGGGGCATGCGGATCGACCTCACCTACGCCAACAAGCCCTTCGTCGAGGCCGTCACCGACAGCTACGTGGACCGCGAGGCCCGCAAGGGCAAGGGCACCTCGGACCACGCGCCGGTCGTGGTGGACCTCGACCTCTGAGCCGCACCGCGTGAGCGCCACTCCGCGTGAGCGCCACGGCTGAGCCCCGCCGCGGGCGTCACGACGGGTCACAGGTCGTAACCCGAACGGTCGTGAGCGCTGGCCGAGCGTGGGGCGCGTCCCTACCGTCGGTGAATGACCGGGTGCAGTTGCTCGACCACGTGGACATGGGAGTCCCCGGCTGCGCCCGAGAATCCCGGAGGTTCCGGTATGCGCCCCATGCGTACGGCCGCCGCCGCCCTGATCGGCGCGACGGCGCTGACCGGCCTGACGGCCCCCCTCGCATCCGCCAGGGACGGTTCCGCGTCGGTCAGCCCGTCCCAGGCCGCACCGGGCCAGACCGTGACGGTCACGGTCTCCTGCGAGAAGTCGGACAAGCCCGACGCCAAGACCATCACCGCCCGCTCCGCCGCCTTCGAGGGAGGCCCGGCGACCCTCACCCTGGGCCCCGACGGCAAGCACAGCGGCTCCGCCCGGCTGGCCGGCCAGCACGCCGGGGACAGCAAGGTCGACGGCACCTGCCCGGACGGCGGGGCCTTCGCCACCAGCGTCACGGTCACCACCGTGGCCGTGCCCGACAGGGGCGGCGACAAGGGCGGCGACAAGAACCCCCAGAAGAACCCGGGTCTCGGCGAGTGGGGCGAGGCCGCGGGGGAGTGGGCTGGTTCGCTCGGGCAGTCCGGCGCCGGCAACCAGCAGGTCGCCCCGCACGGCGCCGTGCAGACCGGCCTCGGTGGCTCGGTCGCGGCGAACCCGGGGGAGCTGGCCGGCGGCCTCGCGCTGGTCGCGGGCGGTGTCGGCGGCTTCTGGCTGCTGCGGAGGCGCGGTGCCTGAAGGCCTCGCGCCCCACTGCGCCCCTGCGCCGCGCCGCTGGATCCCGACGGGATCGGCGGCGCGGCGGCGTGTCGGGACGGCGTGCCGGTTCTCCGGTTCTCCGGTGCGTCAGGCGGTCCGCGGTTCGGCGCCCTCGCGGTGCAGCCGGTCCTGGTGCCGGAGGGTGCCGTCGGCCAGCAGGTACTGGGCCAGCACATAGGTCGCCATGATCCAGAACTGATGGCCCGGCAGCTCCCGCCACTTCGCCAGCTGGGTGGCGATCAGCGTGTCGGAGAGCAGGAACAGCGCCCCGCCCAGCCCGGTCCGCCAGCCCAGCCCAACCGAGGTGACGGCCGTCGACGCGAGCAGCAGGCTGTAGCCGGCCACCGGGACGCGCAGGTCCCCGAGGTCCGGCCAGAGCTGCCCGACCAGGGCCACCCAGGCCGTCGCGTACGCGGCCGCGACCACCAGGGCCCGGCGGCGGTCGGTGAGCGCGCCGCGCTGGACGAACATCGTCACGTAGCAGACGTGCGCCGCCGCGAACGAGCCCATGCCCGCGAGGAACGCGGGGTCGTTCTTCAGCTGGAGCAGCACGTCGCCGCCCGCGCTCAGCAGCAGCGCCGGTGCCAGCAGCTTCGGCGCCTCCCGCCCGGCCTTCGCGGCCGCCGCCACGCTGTGCGCGGCCAGCAGCGGCATCAAGGCCGGCTTGGTGGCGTTCTGGAGCACCGAGGCGCCGGAGGCGATCGCGCCCAGGTGCGCCGCCGAGGTGGCCGCGAAGCCGCCCAGCAGGCCGGTGGCCGAGCGCAGGCGCGCCCCGAGGCCGACGCGGGTGGTGGTACGGACGGTCATGCGTGCGCCTCTCGGTGATCCGCTGCTTCGGACCGACCCTAGAGGAGCCGGACCGGCGGTGGAAGGGTCGGTTACCGGTGCGTAACCCGGGCGGGGTGCGGCGGATGACGGGGCGGCCGGTGAGCGGAGCGCGGGCGGCCGCTTCGAGGGCTCTTGCGGAGAGTTCCTCAGGAGGGCGGTTGCTGCGGTCGGGTGGCCCGGGCACCGTCTAGTCTGGACCCCGACATGGATCAGCAGGACTACGCGGTCGGCGCCACCCGGGTGGCCGCCGGCAGGCCGGACGGACGCACGGGCGGGGCAGGGCGGGGAACCGCCGCCGCCGTCCTCGCCGTACGCGAAGCCGGTCCCGAGGCTGGTCCCGACGCCGGTGGTGCCTCCGGGTCCGACGCGGGCCGCTCCTCCGGTCCCGCTGACAGGACGCCGGGGGCGGCCATGGGGAGCGGTGCTGACGGCCCGCAGGCGTCGGCCGCTCCGGCCGTCGACACGACGCTCTCGCCCGACCCGGGGCTGCTGCGCCTGGCCCACTGGTTCGCCGCCGCCACCCCCGGCACCGCCGACGACCTCTGCACCGCCTCCTTCGGCCTCTACCCCGCCCGCCACCTCGGCACCGCCGCCGAGCCCGCCGCCGATCCCGGCGTCAGCTGGTGGCACGGCCCCACCGCGCACTTGGCCACGCCCGTACGCCCCCGCGAGGACCGCACCGAGGGCGGACTGCGCCGCGCCCGGCGCGACGACGCCGCCCTGCCCGTCGTCCGGTCGGGGGCCAAGACGGGCCGGCCGGGCCGGCACCGCAGGCCCGAACGCACGCGGGTGGCACCGCCCACCGGCGTGGCGCAGGATCGTTCCGGCGAGGAGCTCCCGGCGGCCGAACGCCGAATCGCCGCCCGGCTGTTGCTCGCCCACCCGCTGGTCACCGCCTCCGGCCCGCACGCCGACGGCTTCCCGCTGATCCGCCGTCACCGCGACTGGCTCGCCGAGCGCTTCGACACCCTGCTCGGCTACCGCCTCGTGGTCGGCCCCTGGCACGCCCGGCTCTGCAAGGCCGGCCTGGGCCCCGGCGCCGCGCGCCGCCTCGAACACCCCGTCACCGGCACTCCGTTCACCCCGGCCGGGTACGCCCAACTCGCCCTCGCGCTAGCCCTGTTGGTCGACGCCCCGGAGGAGCTCGGCTACCGGCGGCTGCTCGACGCGATGAACACCGCCGCCCCCGAACTCACCGCCGAACCGACCGACCTCGCCATGGCGCTGGCCGCGCTGGCCGGCTGGCAGGTGCTCGGCGAGCTGCCGGCCGAGGGCCCGGCCGACGACTCCTTCGTGCTGACCGTGGACCGCGAACTCGCCCGGGCCGTCCCGGCCGGCCCGCCCGCCCTCGCCGACGACGCCGCCGACCTGATCCGCCGCGCCGCCGAGGCCGAGCCCGCCACCGCCGTCCGCCGCCTGCTCGCCGAGACGCCCGCCGTCCTGGCCGCCGACCTCCCCGAGGAGCACCGCGCCTGGCTGGACGAGCACCGGCTCAGCGGCCCGGCGGCGCTCGCCGAGTTCCTCGGACTGGAGGCCGAACTGCGGGCCGAGGGCGTCGCGCTGCTCGACCCGGCCGCCGAACTCACCGACCTCGCCCTCCCCGGCGGGGGCACCCTCACCCAGGCCGCCCTGCTGCTGGTCGAGCGCCTGGTCGAGGAGGTCCGCCCGCTGCCCGACGAGCCGGTGGCCGGCGACGTCCCGATCCCGGACGCGCTGATAGACGGTGTCCTCGGCGACATCGCGGACGAGTTCGGCCTCCCCGCCCGCTACCTCGCCGACCGCACCGCCCTGCGGCGGGACGCCCTCGACGTGCTCCACCGCCTCGCCCTGATCACCCCCACCCCCCACCCCACCCGCCCCCCGGCCTGGCGCCTGCGCCCCCCGGCCGCGCGCTACGCCCCGGCCCCCGACCTCCACCCCACCCCCGGCACCGGCCGCCACTCCCGCCCCGGACAGCCGGCGTAGCGGACCGCCGCCGTGGCGGCGGCGCCCACCGCGCCGCCCCGGCTCCGCCGCCGGTGAGCGGAAAGCAAGAAGCACCGGGCCCGGAACGGGACCGCGGTGCTGGGTGGAGCAGGGGCTACTTGCTGGCGGAGGCGCTCGCGAGGGGGCCGTGTTCGACGGTTTCCACGGTGGCGCCGACGCCCAGGGTGCCGAGGGCGATGGAGGTGAGTACGGCGGTGACGGCGAGCAGCCGGCGGTGCCGTTGGGGCAGGGGGAAGCGCGGTTCCTGGTAGGGCGCCTGAGGGCTGGCGTTCATGACAGGGAGGTTTCCAGGGCGGCGTGAACGGTCGGTACGTGCGGGTGAAGTCCGGACGGGGGTTGGGCGTCGGTTGGCCGCGTACGCCCCACCCGTCACCGGGCGAGGCGTACGCGCAGGTCAGCGGCGTGTGCCCGACTCGCCGACGACCTCCCGGACGGCGTCCCGCAGGCCGTGCGGAGGGTGGAAGCGGGCGGGGGCGGCGGCCGGGTCCTCGCGGAGCTCCTTCACCAGCGAGACGCACAGCAGCAGCATCACGACCACGAACGGCAGCGCGACCAGGATCGTCGCGTTCTGGAGCGCGGTGAGCCCGCCGGCTAGCAGCAGGGCCGCCGCGACCCCGCCCATCAGCACGCCCCAGACCACCACCAGCCAGGTGCGCGGGTGCAGCGAGCCCCGGCTGGAGAGCGAGCCCAGCACCAGCGAGGCCGAGTCGGCGCTGGTGATGAAGAAGGTCATCACCAGCAGCACCGCGACCACGCTGGTCACCGAGCCGAGCGGCAGCGCGCGCAGCATCTCGAACAGCGAGGCCTCCGGGCCCTGCGGGATGGTCGCGACCAGGTCGGCCGCGCCGGTGGTGGACAGCCGGATCGCGGTGCCGCCCATCACGCAGAACCAGATGACCGTGGCCCCGCTGGGCACCAGCAGCACGCCGAGCAGGAACTGCCGGATGGTGCGGCCGCGCGAGATCCGCGCGATGAAGGTGCCGACGAAGGGCGCCCAGGAGAGCCACCAGGCCCAGTAGAAGATCGTCCAGGAGCCGAGCCAGCTCTCGTCGGTGAAGGCGCCGGTCTGGGTGGACATCCCGAGCAGGTCGGAGAGGTAGCCGCCGACCGAGGAGGGGATCGCGTCCAGGGCGAACACCGTCGGGCCGACCACGAAGACGAAGACCATGATCAGCGAGGCCAGCACGACGTTCGCCGTGGAGAGCCACTTCACGCCCTTGTGCACCCCGGAGAACGCGGAGACCACGAACGCGGCCGTCAGCGAGCCGATGATGATCAGCTGGGCGTTCTGGGTGTTGCGGACGGAGGTGATGTAGCCGAGCCCGTCGGCGACCTGGAGCGCGCCGAGGCCGAGGCTGGTCGCGGAGCCGAAGACGGTGGCGAACACGGCCAGCAGGTCGATCGTCCGCCCGGCCCAGCCGTCCGCGCCGCGCTGGCCGATCAGCGGGACGAAGGCGGCGGAGACCCGGTTGCCCCGGCCCTTGCGGAAGGTGGTGTAGGCGAGGGCCAGGCCGCCGACCGCGTAGATCGCCCACGGGTGCAGGGTCCAGTGGAAGAGCGAGAACTCCAGGGCCTGCTGGGCGGCGGCCGCGCTCTGCGGCTCCAGGCCGGAGCCCGGCTGCGGGGTGGCGAAGAGCTGGAGCGGCTCGCCGACGCCGTAGAACATCAGGCCGATGCCCATCCCGGCGCTGAACATCATGGCGATCCAGGCGAGGGTGGAGAACTCGGGCTCGTCGTCGTCGCGGCCGAGCCGGATCCGGCCGAAGCGGCTGAACGCGAGCAGCACGCTGAGCGCCAGGAAGACGTCGGCGGCCACCACGAACAGCCAGCCGAAGTTGTGCAGCACCCAGCCGAGCGCGGTGTCGGAGGTGCGGCCGAGCGAGTCCTCGGCGAAGACGCCCCAGGCGACCACCGCCAGGACCAGGACGGCGCCGATGCCGAACACCGCCCGGTCGGCCGGAAGGGTCGCGGCGGGTTCGTCGGGCTCCTCCACGGGCTGGTCGGACTGGGGCGGCTGGCTGCTCATCGGATGGACCCCTCGACATACTCGGCGTGCGTCGGCACGCTCGGATTCAAGCTGTATGTCGCACTATGTCCAGTCCGCTCCGTGAGCGGAGGGACGGCGCGCCGGGGAAGCGCGGGGTCGGGACCTACGTCCCGTCAGGCCGCCTGCTCCTCGCCGTAGTCGTGCCGGTGCTCGGGCCCGTGCTGCCGTCCGTGGTCGGGCCCGGAGTCGCGCGCGGTGGCGAGGTAGTGGGAGAGCGCCCGGCGGCTGCGGCTGAGGTCCTCGATCCGGGAGTCCAGGTCGGCGAGTTCGCCGCGCAGGATGGCGAGCAGCTCCGGGCAGGCCTCCAGGACGGGGACCGGACCGGTGGCGCAGGGCAGCAGCTCGGCGATCACCCGGGTGCTCAGACCGGCCGCGAGCAGGCTGCGGACCTGCCACACCCGGACGGTGTCCTCCTCGCCGTACTCGCGGTAGCCGGCCGCCGTGCGGTCCGGCTGGAGCAGGCCCTGTTCCTCGTAGTAGCGGAGCAGGCGGGTGGACACCCCGGTCAGGCGGGCGAGTTCTCCGATGCGCATGACCGGGCGAACGCCGCCGCCTGCCGGGGTGTTCCCCCGGGAGGCTCGGCTCCTGAGGAACTCCGGCAGTACGTCGCGCAGTTCGGGCAGCGCCCCGGCCACCGGCAGGCGCCCGCAGGTGAGTTCGGCCAGGCGCGCGCCGGGGATCAGCCCGGCCGGCGACCAGGGTGGGGACGCCTGTCGCGGCCGGTTCGGCGCGGACGTCGGTCCGGGCGGCGGGCCGGAACCGCTGCCGGAAGCCGTCCGGCACCGGGGACTTGGGATGTTCCCGCAGCGGGGCGAGCTCGTCCGGCCGGTCGGCCAGGTCGATGAACAGCTCGGAGAGCGTCCGCCACCGGGCCGGGCCCCGGCCACGCCGGCGAGCAGTGGCAGCGAGCGGACCCGCCCGGGGCGGCGGGTGGCGATCCGGACGGCGACGGCGGCGCCGAGCGGGTATCCGGCCAGATCGAAGGTGTCCGGGCGCTGACCCCGGCCCCGTGGGCGAGCGGCGGTTCCGGGCCGGGACCCCGGACGATCCGGGCGGGCGGGGTGGCTGACATGGGGTGCTCCGCTGCGGGGCGGGGTTTCGCCGACACAATGGGAACGGTAGGAGTCCACACCGGTGAGTAGGTCAGACCGGGGAGCGGAAGCCCGTCCAGGACGGCCCGCGGGCCCCGGCGGCGGCCGCGGTCGCGCGCTGCGCCGAAACCGACCACGCTGAAACGGAAGGAACGCCGTTCATGGACGACGAGGTCCGCACCCCGAACGAAGCAGTCCCGACGCCGGCCGATCCGACGCCCGCCGACCGGAGGCAGACCGACCGGAGGCAGGCCGATCGGAGCAGGGCCGACCGGAGGCGGGCCGAGCCGACGCGGGCCGCCCGGGACGGCGCGCGTGCCGACGGCGTGGACCGCTGGACGCTGCTGCGGGCGGCCTCCGCCGCCGGGGCGCTCGCCGCGCCGGTCCCGGCCGCGCC